>CAYPUH010000543.1:0-1500 GCA_964413725.1 uncultured Cytophagia bacterium | reverse complement strand
GGACCAAAATGGTCAACTCCTGTCCTCTGGCACCTATTTTTATCAAATACAAGCAGGTCAACAAGTAATTACCAGAAAAATGACGCTTCTGCATTAATGCATCCCCAGGTTTAAGCGTCTTTTCACGAGCAATCGATGGGGAGGCGCTCTCTTTTTTGTAATTCTTGTACAATTCTTGTAGTTAGCAAAATAATCCCTGAACAAAAATATTGAATTTAGATTGAAATAGAGTTTGGCACGCCATTTGTCTATTGTTGGAAAAAAGGCGGTGCTGTGTTATTGTATGGAGGATAGATAACCCATGAGTTGTTTAGACGTGTGGAAAGTGGCGATGGGAAAATGGTTGCTTTTATTCTTGATCCCGATCCAGAGTCTGGCTGTCGGGATAAAATTGAACTGGAATCCGAATCAGGAATCGGATCTACAGGGATACAAAATTCATTACGGATTTAAAACTCGTACGTATACCCTTGAACAGGATGTGGGGAAAAACACTTCCTATGAATTGACGAGTTTAAAAGCCAATACCGAATATTTTTTGGCGCTCACCGCCTATGACTCTGAGGGGAATGAGAGCAGTTATTCTGAAGAATTACATTTTAAACTGGGCGATACCCATGCCCCAAAATTGTCGGGTATTTATCCCCTCAGTTCCACAGAGTTGCAAGTTCGGTTCGATGAGACCCTGGATCCTATCTCCAGTCAGGAGATAAGCAGCTATCATATCGAAAATGGACCGGAAATTACAGATGCGGTGCTGCAAAATGACCGCAAGACCGTTCATCTGACGACGACCAATCATACCGACGGTCAGTATACCATGATTGTCAGCAATATCTATGATATCAATCTTCCGGGAAACCATACCGGAGGAATTCGGGCGGATTATACCTTTGGTAAGCCCAATAGTGATAATACTCCTCCCACCCTGGTCATGGCCCGGGCAGAAAATGCTCAATCGGTATTGGTTCATTTCAGTGAACCTGTTGATCCCTCTATAGCACTGAGAACCGACTCTTATGCGATCAATCAAGGCATCAATGTGGTTTCTGTAGAGCCGGGCGAAACAGATAATGCAGTGGTTTTGAGTACTACTGAACACAGTGGCGGGCTGACCTATACACTTGTGGTAAACAGCGTTACCGATACTTCAGAAAACAAAAATACCATTCAACCCAACAGCACCTATTCCTATACCTTTGATCCCGGAGATGTGGTCGGACCGGTCCTGTTGCTTGTGAATATTATCGATGCAACCACTCTGGAAGTGATGTTCAACGAGCCGATCGAAAAGAGCGGCGCCGAAACAGCTGCCAACTATAGCATCGATCAGGGAATCTCTGTGACCCAGGCAACACTGGACGCTTCCCGTCAAATCGTTCGGCTCAAGACCAGCGAACATATCGCAGATAAAACCTATAAACTGCAGGTCAGTAATATTCGTGATGCCAGTGAAAATCAGAATCCCATGACAGCAGGCAATGAATACAGTTACCTGTT
>CAYPUH010000542.1:0-1501 GCA_964413725.1 uncultured Cytophagia bacterium | reverse complement strand
TCGTACAAGACACCGAGCCGTTACTGGTGGTTGGCAGGTTGGGTTCGCGGGCACACATCGATGCCATGGGAAAATGGTTGCAACCGATTCCCTGGCCGGTTTACGTGGATGTGACATCAGGCCTGCGCATGAAGACCTTACCCAATATCATCGATCATATGGATCTGCTCTTGATATCACCGGTGATTCAAAAAAAACTGTCCAACACACCGATTTTACACATCGGCGGACCACTGGTATCAAAACGGTTTTATCAGTTCCTGCAAACCGAACACCAGGCTCCTTATATTCTTTGTACCCAGAGCACCAGACGCCAGGATCCGGCACATCATGTGACCGATCACATCGAGATTGATCCAAAGTGCCTGGCACGCTGGACACCTGAATCCAGCCCTGATTCCGGTTTGCTGGAACCATTACGCAGAGCAAGCAGAACAGTGCAATCCATACTGGGCCAACACATTCCGGACTTTTCAGAACCCAATATTATCCGCACCATCATGGACCTCGCTCCTGATCATTGCCATTTATTTATTTCCAATAGCATGCCCATCCGTGATGCAGACATGTTTGGCCGCAGACATGACCGAATGATCGCTTTTAATCGTGGTGCCAGTGGCATAGATGGCAATCTTGCCACTGCCATTGGGTTTAGTCAGGGAATGGATGCACCTGTTACCGCGATCATGGGAGACTTGGCTTTCATCCATGATACGAGTTCGCTTTCACAATTGAGAACGAGCAGACATCCGCTGATCATCATATTGATCAACAACAAAGGTGGGGGGATTTTCCATTTTCTGCCTATAGCTCAACATGAGACCTTTGAGACCTTTTTTGCAACTCCCCATGCATGGAACTTTGAGCATCTGGCACGCCAGTTCGATCTGGTTTATGACCAGCCCAAAACAATGGAGGAACTCAAAGCCGCCTATCGCACGGCAATGAACCGGACAGAGAGCACGCTTGTCGAGGTGATCTCCGATCGTCAAAAGAACCATCAAAATCACATGCACATTTATCATAACATCAGAACTGCTCTGGATGCCATCTCATAGCACATTGTCGAATCCAATGCCTCTGACGCTGGTATTTTTACACGGTTTCATGGGCTGTGCAAAAGACTGGGACGACATTACACCATCCCTCGAAAACGAGATTCCCTGCCTGGCCATCGATCTCCCGGGACACGGTCAGCACTTTGGGGCGCCCGCGGAACGTTACTCTCTCCAAGGTGCAGCCAAATGGCTGCTGGATCTGCTCGCGCAAAAGGGAATCCACTCATTTATCCCTGTCGGATATTCTATGGGCGGCAGGCTGGCATTCCATCTCTTGATCAATTTCCCGCACCGGTTATCCGGGGCCATGGTCATCTCGGCGTCGCCAGGACTCTTGACACCCGAACAGCAGGCTCAACGCATAAAGTGGGACCAAAAAATTTCTCAAAAGCTCTTGCATCAACCCTTTGAAAGATTTTTGTCCGAATGGTATGAACAACCCC
>CAYPUH010000541.1:0-1522 GCA_964413725.1 uncultured Cytophagia bacterium | reverse complement strand
CTTTTCAGCTTGGGGAATCGGACCGATTTTCTCTCGCACCCGTTGAGCGATCTGCATGCCGGTAATATCGAGGTTTGTAAGATCTCTGGGCCACACCGAGAGCTCTCCGGCATGGGCGCCGCGTTCCCGGCCAGAAAATGCGCTTCCTACCCGCAGACGGGTATGGTCGATGAGAGGCACACTGTCGTTCATACTTTGCATGAGGTCATCATTGACTTGCCAAACCGCATCTTCAAAGCGATGCAAATATTCATACGTTTGTTTCTCACCTGCTCCCGGAACGAATGCCACATTGATTTCGAAACTGTCAAAGTCTACCACCGGGAAATAGGTGTTTTTGATAAATCCTCCGACAAACAGTCCAATGGTAATCATGAACAGAGCGACCGGGGTGCCGATCATGATCCAGCGCCACTTTATGATCCAGTGCAACGCCTGTCCATAGATGTTTTCCCGCAGCCAGATAAAAAAGGCTTCCGTGTATTTACGTACATTGAATCTGCTCTCTTTGGCTTTACGATATTTGAGAACATGTTTATTGCCGACATGTGCAGGAAGAATAAAAAAGGCCTCCACAAGCGAGAGAAGCAACGAGACGATGACAATAAAAGCCATTTCCCACTGGGCTTCGAACTGTGTCCCCTGCATAAATAACAGGGGCGCAAAGGCAATGACCGTGGTCGAAATAGAAGTCACCACAGCGGGCGCGACCTCCAGAGTTCCTGAAACCGCTGCGTGATGCGGGGATTTCCCCGCCTCGAAATGGGAGAAAATATTCTCACCGATCACGATGCCGTCGTCAACCAGGATACCAATGACCAGAATCATGCCGAACAATGACATCATGTTTATCGTGATCCCATAGAGATTGGCCAGGATAAACATGGCCAAAAACGAAGCCGGGATCCCCCAGGCCACCCAGAAAGAGACGCGAAAATTGAGAAACAGGGTCAGGGAGAGCATCACCAGAGTAAAACCGATCAGTCCGTTATTGAGCAAGACATCGAGACGGCTATTCAGGATTTCCAAAAAGCTGAAATTCATTCGCAGCTCGACTCCCGGATTCCTGGTATTAAAGCTTTCAATGTATGCATTGACATACTCGGTGATCTCTTTGAGATCTTCCTCGGGCAGTTTTTCCACCATGATGGAAACCGACTTGATGCCATTGCCAAATGTAGGATAAAAATTATCCGGTTCTTTATTCTTGACAACAGCCACATCGCGCAGCCGTAAAAATCCGCCGGTCTCTGAGCCGCGGATGATGATATTGCTGATTTTATCAGGATCTGCACTACGCGACCGCAACCGGATGAGCACTTCCTGGGATTCGGATTTGATTTGTCCGGATGAAATATCCCGGTTGTTGTTCAGGATGGCTGAGCCGTTTTCATTGATAGAGAGTTTGTAACGCAACAAATCGGCTTCTCTGATTTCCACCGATATTTCCGGATCCGGTGCACCATACATACTCACCTGGCTGATGACTCCTGAATTGAGGAGATCATCCTCGATCTGGTAG
>CAYPUH010000540.1:0-1525 GCA_964413725.1 uncultured Cytophagia bacterium | reverse complement strand
CCTGAAAGAGAGCTATGGGATCATGGTCTATCAGGAAGATGTATCCCGCGTGGCCATGGCCCTGGCTGGATTCGACTCGACGATGGCGGATCAGCTCCGGAAGATTATCTCGAAAAAGAACAAGCAAAAGACCCTTGAAGAGTATCGACAAAAATTTTATGCCGGTGCCCGGGAAAACAGTGTTGAAACGGATGTCTGTGATGCTGTGTGGAAGATGATTGTCAGCTTTGCCGGGTATAGTTTTTGCAAACCGCATTCAGCATCCTATGCGCTGGTTTCATTCAAATCCGCTTTTCTGAGAGCCCATTATCCTGAAGAGTTTATGGCAGCCGTGCTCAGCAATCAGGGAGGGTATTATTCTCCGTTTGCCTATCTGTCGGAAGCGCGACGGATGGGCATCAACATTCTGTTGCCGGATATCAATCAGAGCCGGATTCATTATGTGGGACATCATAAAACCATTCGGATCGGATTGATGCAGATCAAGGGACTGGGCGAAAATGCCATGAAACAGGTGATTGCGGATCGTGAGCGCAGGGGGCCTTTTTCGTCCTTTGATGCCTTTTGCCAAAGAGTTTCTCTCGATCCTTCGGATACCGAGCGATTGATCATGGCCGGTTGTTTCGATGAGGTGGAATGTTCCAAGTCTCGTCCTCGGTTGATCTGGCAGCTGCATCTCTCGCAAAACCGATATCAGAAACGAGTAGCAACCACCCTTTCACTGTTTGATGAGCCGGAAGTATCACCGGATATTCCGGATTATGAGGGAACGACCGTATTGCAGCAGGAAATCGATACGCTCGGGTTTTTGATTTCCAGACATCCGCTCACGCTCTATTCGGACCGCCTGAAACATCATAATGTGATTGCGGCGCGAGAGCTGAACCGGTATGTTGACCGACGCGTTCACGTGTTGGGATGGCTGATAACCCGTAAGGCCGTCTCTACTTCAAAGCAGGATCTGATGGAATTTTTGAGTTTTGAGGATACCACTGCCATTTACGAGACGGTCTTTTTTCCAAAAGTGTATAGCCGATTTATTCACATGATTCGATATCACCATCCCTACATCCTGGGTGGTGTGGTTCGATCCGAATATGGCGCGGTCACACTGCATGTGGATCAAATCGATTCATTGGCTGAACCGGTACCGTCGTTGCAAAACCGACAGAGATCGCCTGGTCGGCGTGTTCCTCGCACCGTGTAGGTGAGCTTTTAACTGGTGGTTTTTGTTACATGACCGGTGAACAGAAAAAATAAGGTGTGCGGAAAAGGTTTAAAAATGAGTTCTTTTTATATTTTGTAAAAATTGATACCTTTCATTGCATAGATGAACCACTCGATTCGAATTGTGTGTTCAGACTGATCGTTTCACGGGTGAGCGCCCCCCGTGAGCCACTTTGGTAGTATTATTTGATAAAAACCAGATGCCGACAGAGGGTAACAATGGAACCCGGATTCGGTGCAAAACACCGAATCCCCAATATAATCAATATGATATTTTCACCAATTGGGTGAAAATGTC
>CAYPUH010000539.1:745-1536 GCA_964413725.1 uncultured Cytophagia bacterium | reverse complement strand
CTTTACCGCAGGCACGTTTACCCTTACGGTCAAGGTGACAGATCTGTCAGATCCTGGTTTGTGGGATCAAGCACAGTTTTCCGTCACGGTCCCGGCAGCACCCTAATTTACAGGGGATCCTCTATGATGTCATTGAACAAGGAATCGATTATGCGGGTACTGTTTCTATTCACATGTCTGTGGAGCGCGATTGCTTTTTCACAACCCTGGACGCTGAACTTGACAGTAGATCCCGATCCATCTCCCTATATCGGTGATTGGGAAACCGATCCGACCCTGGGATCGCTGGAATTGACCAATATGGGGTCAGAGGCGGATGTGGTGATCATCTATGCCGAGGTGCGGGATCATCGCGGCTATGCCGGTTTTCGTGGCAATAGCGGTCGATTGCTGGTCAATCCGGGAGAGATGATCCATATCAACAACACCCAGTTTCGCGACTGGTATACCGATTATGTGGACACAGAGTGGGAAAATCAAGCCACCCGTACCGGTATGATTCCGGAAAACGAGTATGAAGTGCATTTATGGGTCAAGAATTTATGGAATCAAACCCTAGTTGACAATGTCTATGAGACTTTTGCCATTCGCCATCCGGAACCTCCGGAATTGATTTTTCCACTCAATGAACCGGTCAGCCTCCAATATCCGGTTTTTCAATGGCTACCCGTGCAACGGTCTGCTCATCAGCCCTTTTATTATCATTTACGCATTGTCGAATTGCTGCCGGGGCAAACTCCTCAGTTGGCTCTGGACGCCAATTATCCCCACTATGAAAATCCACTCATAAC
>CAYPUH010000539.1:0-735 GCA_964413725.1 uncultured Cytophagia bacterium | reverse complement strand
GATAGCAACTTTGAATATCCTCTGGATGCGCTGCCGCTGGAGAGCGGACAAACCTATGTCTGGCAGGTCCGTGCCGTCACAGCTGGGGGGCTTGCTGCGACAAAGAATGATGGCCGCTCTGAAATTGGACAGTTTACCACAGAGTTTTCCAGTTCCTTGCCCGATCTGCAATTGCTATCTCCGACCGACCAGCAAATCGTTGAAAGCACTCATCCCGATTTTCAATGGTTGGAGCCCTTATCTACAAGCGGTGAATATATCTATTATACCCTGCGCATCGCACGTATTCGGCCGGGTCAGGACGCAGAGTCGGCCCTTTTGTTTAATCCTCCCGTTTTTGTCAACACGGCAACACTGACAGAGCTAGAGCTGACCTATCCGATGGATGCAAGCGAATTGATTCCGGGGTATAACTATGCCTGGCAAGTGGAGGCCAGAAATGCGTTCGGAGATCCGTTGGTGAGCAATGATGGCAAAAGCCCGGTGTGGACATTTGGCGTTTCCCATGCTCTGGATGACGACCTGGTGGCAGGGGGGGTGTTACCCGAAACCCTTCCCCTGCTGAATGAATCCGTTGCCTATTTGAGATTAAAAAAAGAGAATCAGATCCTGGTCGATTTCACGATGAATGAAGATTCTTCCCGGATCACGCTGAACCATTCCATGTTGTTGTGTCTTCCGGGATTGAACTCAGCGACGGTCTCGGATCCTGTCAGCTGTCAGGGAGATTTGACG
>CAYPUH010000538.1:0-1540 GCA_964413725.1 uncultured Cytophagia bacterium | reverse complement strand
CAGACACTCGCCGGCAATCATCACCTCAGCGTCGCCGACACACCCGCCGCCGTCATTGAAACGATTCAAACCCTGCTGTCCCCTTGAATGCGTTTAGGTTCTCACTCAAACCTTATAAAGTGAAGAATTCCGGCAGTACATTCCGATTTGATAAATTCAGTCAGGCATTTAGACAACTTTATTAGGCTTTCAACCCCTCTCCACCTGCCACCCTGTCTTTAAACTTTTCAATAGCTTAGCAACAATTTTATTGACTTTTGTCAACCGATTTGTTAGGTTTGACACGATCCTGACCGTCGCCGGTAAACGGCAAGCCGCGGGTAGTGCACTCCGGTCACAGGAAGCCTGTACCCATCCAATGCAGGAGGTGGTCTATGGCAGGTCTTTTGGGTATTCGTCGCGAAGACAAGAATATCTGGGAACGACGCGTACCACTCTCTCCTGAGCATTTGAAACGGCTCAAAGATGAACACGATATCCATGCCTGTCTGCAACCCTTTCCGGACAGAGCATTTTCCGACGATGAATACCGCCAGGTCGGTAGCCGAATTGACGACGATCTCTCTTCCTGTGATGTCATCCTGGCTGTGAAAGAAATCCCACCCTCTTTATTGTTGTCCGACAAGATCTATCTCTTTTTCTCCCATACCATCAAGGGTCAATCCTACAACATGCCCATGCTGCAACAACTCATCAACCTGAAAAGTACACTCATCGACTATGAGTGTATCACCGACGAAAAAGGAAAACGACTGGTCTTTTTTGGTCGTTTTGCCGGACTGGCCGGCATGCTGGACGGGCTTTACGCCCTGGGTCAGCGGTACCACGCTCTGGGAATCAAAACACCCTTTCTGGATCTCAAACCCACCTATCAATACAAGGATCTGGCCGATGCCAAACAACATGTCGACCGGGTCGGATCTGCTATTCGGAGACACGGACTCCCAAAAGCCGTCACCCCCCTCACAGTTGGTTTTGCCGGCTATGGTCATGTTTCGCGTGGAGCCCAGGAAATTTTCGATTTGCTTCCACACCAGACCCTGGCCCCGGATCAACTGTCCGCGGTCAACGGCGATAAAAAATGTTTCAAAGTGGTGTTTAAAGAACAGGACATGGTGGAACCGGCAGAACCGGATTTCAAATTTCAATTGCGCGATTATTATGTCCATCCACAAAAATATCGATCCATCTTTGAACGATATCTTCCTCATCTCAGCATGCTGGTCAATGGTATCTACTGGGATTCACGATATCCGCGACTGGTGACCAAGGCGGCTTTGCATCGCCTGTTGTCAGCACACCCGACTCCTCATCTGCAGGTTATCGCGGATATCAGCTGTGACATCAACGGATCCATAGAGTGTACCGAAAAAGTCACCGAACCGGATCAGCCAACGTTTGTTTATGATCCATTGCATGACTCGTTCGTCGATGGCATTGCCGGCAACGGGGTCGCCGTTCTGGCCGTCGACAACTTACCGGCAGAGCTTCCCAGGGATGCTTCATTTTATTTTGGTGAGGCGCTGTGGCCCTTGTTGCC
>CAYPUH010000537.1:0-1545 GCA_964413725.1 uncultured Cytophagia bacterium | reverse complement strand
AGGCAATCTGGGCGATCAGATTCATAGAGGCAGGCAGCAAGGCCAACATCCAGACCCCCACCGGCAACCGGCCACGCCGACGTTCGATGAGCAACCAGGGCAATAAGATAAGCGCTGCAAACGGATATCTCACCCCATTGGTAACCCATCCATCCACATAGCGGGTAAAATAACGCAGGAAAAGAGGCACAAGAGCCCAAAACACTATGGCACCCAGCAATGCCAATGTGGCACCGGTATCGATATTGGAACGTCTGTTCACCCGATAGTATCCAATGGTATGTAAAAAGATGAATTTGCCAGGGATGAGGCAGGAGCGCCAGGCATACTCGACCGGGAATAAAAAGGTCTTCCTGTCCCGGCAACAGTAACCGATCAGAGTTGCCACCACCAGGACGGAAGCTGATAGCAGAATTCAAACCGCCTTAAATGGGTTATTCTACCCCTTTGATCTTTTCAATAAATTGCGCGCGAAGATAGTGATCCGGTTGTCCAGCATTCTGAAATGACAACTTTGCATGGAAATCCTCGATGCTTTCAAACTGGTGTTCCGTCATCCAGGACTCCAGTTCTTCCAGCAGAGTCGGAATATGCCCCAGACCTTTTTTATACAGTACAGAGGCGACCTGGGTAACGGTCGCGCCGGCCAGCAGCATTTTAATCAACCCCGCGCCCGTATGTATCCCTGTGGTGGCGGCCAAATCGCCTCCGATTGTTCCGGCCAGTATCGCCACCCAGCGCAGCGTGGTGTTGAGATCGCGCTCGTTGCTGAAATGAAAGGTGGTCGTCAGTTTCAGCTTCTCAATATCAATATCCGGCTCGGTGAAACGGTTAAAAATCACAATCCCGTGCGCACCCTGATCACATACGGTTCGGGCCAAACGGGGCAGAGCCGAAAAATAGCGCCCCATTTTGATGGCGATAGGCAGCTTAGTCTTGCTGCGGACGTTTTGGATGATTTCGACATAAAGCCGCTCCATCTCCTCAGAAGTGGTCTCAGGATCGTTGGCGGTGGTAAAGACATTGAGCTCCAGAGCATCTGCACCTGCCGCCTCAATCTCGACGGCGTAGCTGGGCCAATATTTGTCCGAAACACAATTGATGCTCGCAATGACCGGAATATCAACCGCCTTTTTCGCCTTTTCGATCATCGTGCGGTACTCTTTGGGACCGTATTGACGCTGAAGATCGGCACGAAGATAATCGTACACCTCGGTGTGAAAGGCTCGAGAATCTCCCAATCCCCAGTCTTCCTGTGCTATGGCTTCCTCGAACAGACTTTTGATGACAACAGCACCGGCCCCCGCTTCTGCACATTCTTTGATTCGATCTACAGATTTTGTCAGACCACTGCTGGCGACGACCACAGGATTTCTCAATGCTAATCCTAAATACTGTGTTTCCAAATTGGGCATAAATCCTCTCCTTATTTCACCCGGATTCTTTATTCACAGTCCCTGTCACTGGTGTCCGGTTACCGGACACCAGCCGATTTAACTACATAATAAACAACAATGATTTCACAATATTTGATTCAAGTCGATT
>CAYPUH010000536.1:0-1547 GCA_964413725.1 uncultured Cytophagia bacterium | reverse complement strand
ATCTGGTAGTGGAGTGTGATGCCCATACCGTAAAACGGACCTGGCCGATCCGTCCATCAAAACCCGGTGGAAACATGACACTCTTTAATATTATCGATGAAGAGGGCAGTGAAGAGGGATTTGTTCGCGACGATACAAAAGGGACAGTTTATGTTGGCGAGGGGTGTTGGGGAGCGCCGTTGAGAACGCCGGACGACGCCAAAGTCTGGACGCGGGACATTGGAATGTTCAACCAGTTCAAATGGATTCATGTGACCCCGAAAGAGATGACGGTCCGCTGCATCCAGACCGACCTGGTCAATAAATCGGGCACGGTCACGGAAGAGGATCTCATGAGACTGCCCAAAAACCTGCCGGTCTGGTCACCTTCCAATGGCGCGGTCATACATCTACCGGCCCGACGTTGACGCCATCACCGCCAGAGGACCTGTTTCGAACGCTCCGGACATGGGCGGTTCAGGAGGCTATTCTGATGCCCCCGGTTTCATTCCGTACTTTTTGAGTTTGTATCGCAAATGTCGTTCCGTCATCCCCAGCCGTTCTGCGGCGCGTGTCTGGATCCCGCCGGTTTGTTGCAGGGCCTCGGCCAGCAGGTGACGTTCAAACCGCTCTACACGATCCTGAAAAGACCCCTCACCTGAATCCTCACCGTCGTTTGCGACCGATTGTCCCTTGAGAGGGGCGGGCAGATCTTCGCTGGTGAGGGTTTCATCGCGCGACAACACCACGGCACGTTCGATGACATTTTCCAGTTCGCGGACATTGCCGGGATAGTCATATTTCATCAACAGATCCATCGCCTCCCGGGAGATCCCCTCGATGGCTTTGCCATACTGATCACGATACCGCCGAACGAAATGATCGGCGAGCAGAGGGATATCGCTACGCCGACGCCGCAACGGCGGCAGAAGAATGCTCACCACATTGAGACGATAATAAAAATCCTCACGAAAGAGCCCTTCGCGTACCCGGATATCCAGATCCTGATGGGTGGCTGCGATAATCCGCACATCTACGGAAACAGGTTCTCCAGATCCGACTCTCTCGATCTGCTGTTCCTGCAACACCCGCAACAGCTTCACCTGGGTGTTCAGGGGAACCTCCCCCACTTCGTCGATGAAAAGCGTCCCGCCATGGGCCTGTTCAAAGCGACCCTTGCGCTGCCGGTCGGCCCCGGTAAAGGCCCCCTTTTCGTGACCAAACAATTCCGCCTCCACCAGATTGTCCGGCAGGGCGGCCATATTGACCGCCACAAATGGACCCTCGGCCCATTGACTGGCAAAATGGAGCGCCTTGGCGATCAACTCCTTGCCGGTTCCACTCTCCCCGAGAATCAAGACCGACGCTTTGCTGTCCGCAACCCGGGAGGCGACACTCAAAGCCTGCTGCATGGCACTGCTGGCCGTGATGATGCCCCCGAAACTCAACCGTTCATCCACCAGCTCACGCAAGCGACGGTTTTCAGAGACCAGCTGTTTGTGCTCCAGCAGCTTTTGCACCACCCGTTCCACCTGCTCCAGATCGATGGGTTTGGTGATAAAGTCCGC
>CAYPUH010000535.1:0-1565 GCA_964413725.1 uncultured Cytophagia bacterium | reverse complement strand
AACAAGAGCTGATCGACAACATCGGTACAATCGCCCGATCCGGTACCTCGGACTTTATTAAAACACTGGCAAAGGACAAAAAAGACAATGTCAATCTGATCGGCAAATTCGGTGTTGGTTTTTATTCGGTCTTTATGGCAGGGGAACGGGTTGAGCTGACGACGAAATCCGCCATTCCGGGAGAACCCCCCTATCTCTGGATGAGTGACGGCAATGGCAGTTTCGAGATCGTTCCAGGTCCAAAGAATGCAAAACGAGGCACATCGGTCAAGGTTTTCCTGCGCAAGGATGCTGAAGAATTCGCCGAGGAAAACAATGTCAAGAGCACCATTCAGAAATACTCCAATTTTGTTCCCTATCCGATACACCTGAACAAGGAGCAGGTAAACAAAATCTCGGCGATCTGGCGTGAACCCAAGTCCTCTGTTAAGGAAGAACAATACAAGGAATTCTTTAAATTTATCGCCAATGAAACCGAAGACCCACTGACCCATATGCATTTGTCTGCAGATGTTCCGATACAGTTTCATTCGCTGCTATATGTACCCGGGAGCAATCGCGAGCTCATGGGATTCGGCAAGGATGATTTCGGCATCAGCTTGTTCGTTCGCCGCGTTCTCGTAGAAGGGCATGCGACGGGTGTATTGCCGGGATATTTGCGTTTCGTTCGCGGGGTGATCGATAGCGACGACCTGCCTCTGAATATCTCCCGCGAAGCTCTGCAGAACAATCCTTATCTGAGCAAAATAGAAAAAGTCATCGTTGGAAAATTTTTAGGTCATCTGAAAACGCTTTTGGACAAAGACTTTGAAACGTATAAAAAAATATGGGAGCTGCACGGGCGCATTCTCAAAGAGGGGTATACCGACTATACCCATAAGGATAAACTTGCTGACGTGCTGCTATTCAACTCTTCGAAAAGCAAGGACAAGGATGAGTTGATCTCCCTGAGCACCTATGTCGACAGAATGCATGAAAAACAGGAAGGAATTTATTTTCTATCCGGTCCCTCCCGTGAGGCCCTGGAAACAAATCCGAATCTGGAAATGTTACGGGTACGGGATATAGAGGTTCTCTACTGTTATGATCCTATCGATGAGTTCGTTTTGCCGGGATTGATGGAATACAAGGGTAAAAATCTCATTTCAGCAGACCAGGCAGATGTGAACAAACTAAAGGAAATTCCGGTCAAGGGAGAGGAAAAAAAGGAAGATAAACCTCAGGTGGACAAACAGGATGCGGATAAACTGGCCCGGCGTATCAAGGATATTCTGGGCGACAGAGTCGAAGATGTCCGTTTGTCTGAACGCTTGGTGGATAGTCCGGCAATTCTGGTGGGTGCCCAGCCCGGTATCTCCTCGCAAATGGAAAAAATTATGCAAATGATGGATAAAGATGCCAAACCGCCGAAGCGGGTGATGGAAATCAATAAAGAACACCCCCTGATTGCGGATATGTTGCAGCTTTATCAAAAGGATACAAAAAGTCCTGTATTGGAAAAAATCACCAATCGCCTCTATGATTCATTATTGCTCCTGGACGGGTTTCTTACCGACCCGCATGAA
>CAYPUH010000534.1:0-1585 GCA_964413725.1 uncultured Cytophagia bacterium | reverse complement strand
ACGGAACACAGATGCCGGTGAAACAGGTCGCCAACGTCAGTACTCCGGAACCCCGGCTGCTTGTGGTGCAGCCATGGGAAAAGTCCATGCTGGGCCCGATCGAAAAAGCCATTCTCAAGGCCGACCTGGGTCTCAATCCAACGAATGACGGTATCGTGATCCGGATTCCAATCCCTCAGCTCACCGAAGAGCGCCGAAAAGATTTGGTCAAACTGACTAAAAAGATCGGTGAGGAGGGTAAAATCGCGATTCGGAACGTCCGGCGGGATGCCAACGAACAACTTAAAAAAGCGGAAAAAGCCAGCGAAATATCCGAAGACGCCATGCGTGGCGCCCAGGACGATGTTCAAAAAGAGACCGATGAAGCGGTGGCTCAGATCGATGAGTTGCTCGAGAAGAGAGAAAAAGATATTATGGAGATCTAGAGACGCGGGTTTTGTCTCGTCTGACTATACCGGGAATCTCATCCAGACCGCGCGGATTTGAATCCTGAACGTTATACCGCTGCCTCATCGCAGCGGTATTTTTTTTGTCATCGAGTGCACCGGGACGGTCCGTATCCGACCGAATCAATACTTGTTTTTCTGTGTGGCAAGACAGCCCTGAGGGGGCGCATCACCTTCTGCAACCAGCCTTGTGAGGATGCTGATGACTGCAATGTATGACCCGATGGCTCCCTATTATGATTTTGAATATGGGGGCAAGGAAAATGATCTTGCGTTTTATCTGGATTTGGCTCGACAACACCCGCACGGTGTGTTGGAAATCGGAGCGGGTACCGGCCGGATTACACTGCCCCTGGCAGAACAGGGCGCAAGGATAACCGCCCTGGATTCTTCGTCCCGAATGCTGGCTCAGGCACGGGAAAATGCTTCCCAATATCCGAGAGCTGTCCAGAATAGAATAAAATGGGTCCACGCCGATATGCGATCCTTTGAGCTCAAGAAATCGGTTTCTCTATGTATCCTGCCGTTTCGGTCCTTTTTGCACAATCTCACTCTGGACGAACAACTGCAGACCCTGAGCCATATCCATCGTCATCTAAACCCCGGCGGGAGGCTTGTCTTTGACCTGTTCGTTCCTCTCTATTCCGTCTTGGCACAGTCGTCCTGGGAAGAAGTGATTGACGAGGAGGATCTGTCACCAGATCTCCGTGTCCATACGCAGATTCATCATGCCCCTGTCGATCAACGGTTGACCATCACCAATGACTATCATCATCTGGATACTGACACCGCACAGAGTGTGACGTATATCTATCGCTATGTGTTCAGGCATGAAATGGAAGCCCTGCTGCGACTGTCGAATTTTAGGATTGTCGCTGTTTATGGTGGATTTGAGTATCAGCCCTATGATTTTCACAGCGGTCTGATGGTGTTTGATGCTGTTGCGCTCTGATCCATGAATGACTTTAGATGCCGAAATTTGTAAACTCTTGGTGTATTGATTTTTCTCTCTGTGTCCTGATTTTTATTCTCTGAGTAGCTCCGTGTTATCGTTTTTTAACGACCTGTTTTGCTGGTTTGGCTCAAAAAATGGTTAAATGCCATTAATCACTGGTGTCCGGTTACCGGGCACCAACCAA
>CAYPUH010000533.1:0-1593 GCA_964413725.1 uncultured Cytophagia bacterium | reverse complement strand
GGGATGCCCCGTGTAGTATATATCGTATGTAATCCCGTTTGTCCTAATTCAAAGCTAAAATCTGCATTTGAGTCGTTGTCGATGTCAAGAACGAATGACCAGCTTATCGTTTTCTCTATCTTCCTAATTTCATTTGAAATAGGATTCGCTCCCGTTGCAGAAATTGACATTGTGTTTCCAGATTGGATAATCCCATCTTTGAAAAAGATCAAAGCCGACTCCTCAGAAGTACCGGTTAAAGTGTATGACGAACTGTTGGGAATTAGCTGGAGGTCAAATAAAAGGTCAATGGATATGAAAGTGTTATCTCCGGCAGTATGAGTAATTGGCGCATTGACACCATCGTCCGGGTTCCATTCGATTTCCGGAAAACGCGTACCCGCGATAAGCACATCATCACCATCACACAAGAGATTATGATCAGACGTAAATTCCAAAGAACGCAATTTGACATCCATCACATTTACAATCACCGAAAATGCAATAACATCATTTCTACATTTAGCGGTGATTGTATAGGTCCCTCCACGATCCACGTTGTAAAGCAGAGCCGTATCAAACAGTGGAGAATGTAAAAAAGGAAAGGTAAATTCGGCGATCGTTCCATCTGGTTTTTCAATGGTTAAGTCGATCCCAAATAGTTGCCAAAAATTGTCGGTTTCCGATACCGTTTGAATTTCTAACACGCGATCAGCCGTCAAGGTCGTGTTCAATGTTTTAACCGGATCAACTTGAGTGTTGACAATCGCGGGGTCTTGTTCTCCATCACTCACACTCAGCTCGAGTATATGCGAGCAAATCAACGCATCACACAAAGGCCCTTCATCTCGCGACCCCGAAGGGATGATCGGCGTGGTGCTAAATTCGGCTTCAATTGTCAGATCACCCTCTAATTGATGAATCTGAACCTTTAGCAGAGCAACTATGCTGTCAGACGGAACGATTACAAAAGAGTCACCGGGATCACCAGAGGCGATGATGGTCATGTTTTCATCATAGACCGTAAGATTGGGCCCGTATTCTACCGCCCAATACCCACTAATTCCCGTCGGTATCACCCGCATCGTCGCATCCAGCAAACTATCACCCTCGGCATTAGTCACAATCAACGTGCCCGTGCTGTCCTCGACAATATAAGGAATTTCTTCAAACACAATGCCCACTTGCACCGCCGTCAACCTGACCGTATCGGCCTCACAACTTGGCATCGGCATGTCCACCGGGATAAAATCCGCCGTCAAAGTAATGTCATGGGCCTGGGCGCTCACGCTCAACGGCTCGATCACAAAGCCCATCACCTGCCCCAACGCATCCACCGTCACTACATCGGACAGGCTATCGGGAGACAACACCGCATCGGAATCAGCCAGTAAGTCAAAGTCGGCGTCGGCATACACCGCCAGCGCACTCTCCGGGTAGCTGATCGTCCAGCGGCCCTGCAAGCCAGGGCTTAGTTGGGTCGGGTCCAGTTGCAGGACGGTGGTCGCCTGGCAGCCACTGCCATACTGCACGTAACCGCCCTCGCTGGCCTCGGTGGGATCCGGTATCTCCGCGTCCAGGTATGACACAACCAGGTTGGTCTGCAAAGCCGTC
>CAYPUH010000532.1:0-1604 GCA_964413725.1 uncultured Cytophagia bacterium | reverse complement strand
CTGCATCCGCCGAGCCAGACAATGGCATCGGTCAACGACGTCTTGTCAGGGTGATAAATATCCTCTGCCTCGATTTCCAACCCCTTTTCTTTGAGGTCGAGCTGATCGAGTTGGGTCGACAGCCACATGCCTTCTTCTGCAAAGACAGATCCTGAAAACAGCACAATAAAAATAACAATCAATTTATTCACAACAAAACTCCTGTATCTTTTGAGTGGTTTCCCGTGCCCGTTTTTGGGTCCTGAATGATTTGACAATCTATATTTAAACGAATATTTTCTGAATTTTGCAAGTGAAAAATTCAAAAGAAACAAAAGTTGCATCCCAATCTCGTTACCTCCTTAACCGGTCAGGGATGCGGTGATGCGCTATTATTGTTATTTCAGCAAGATGATTTTTTTCACATCCATATAACCGGCTGTTTCCAGGGCATACAGATACACTCCGCTCGCCAGATCGCTGCCATCGAAAACGACACGGTAGCTTCCCGGCGGCTGCAACGCGTCGACCAGAGACCTGACCTGACGGCCGACGATATCATAGACATTCATCCTGACCCGGGTGGTCCGGGGAATATGGTAAGTGATGTGGGTGTCCGGGTTAAACGGATTGGGATAGGCATGCAGCAGTTTGAATTCCGTGGGAATGGCAGCGAGTTCATTGATTTCATGCCCGATGGCTGTCGGCGTGTCGCGGTCAAAACAGATATCATCGATAAAGACACCGGACTCGCCGATGTCGATGCCCAGGATACTAAACGCTAAACCAAAGGACTGAACCGTTGCATTGGACACACCATCCGGTATCTCCAGGGTGAGTTGATTCCACGCATCCCCCTCGAGATCCTTAATGCTGAACCACTCTCCCACCCATTGCCAGCCATTGTGCATCAAATACGCTTGGATCCCCCCCGCCTGAGAAGGATCCCTGGCATACACCGCCAGAGCCGAATCCACCAGCACCCGGGGAATCCATACATGGTAGATCAATGAGGTGACCTCGTCGGGCAAGGGACTGTTCCGTCTGAGAGCGTGCTCTGATCCGGGTTCGAATCTGGCCCGGATTTTATAGCTCCTGGAACCGCCATGTGCGCGTTCCGAGCTATGCACGGCAACAGGGGTGCCGCCCTGCTCACCCCAGTTTTCCACGATCCAGGCATCAAACTGCGCACCGGTTTCAAAGCCATACTCGGCCTCAGAGTGCGAATCCGAGGCAATGATGCCAATGTTTACGGTATCCCTCGCTGTTGTGCCCCTGTCATCCTCCACCTCGAGAATGATTTCATATTGCCCGGTATCCAGCTCGACCTCGACTGTTTGACCTGTGGCAAGCTCGCTTTGCTCAAGCATCCACGAATACCGCACCATCTCGCCCTCGCTGGCATAACTGGCCGAGCCATCCAGCGTGACGGTTTCCCTGCCGTCACCATCCCGGTCAACGATGCGTTGATCCTGGCCTGCATCCGCCACGAGTGCGGGCGTGACGATCCCCCCGGATTTGGACAGCGTATACAAGTAAGCATACAACAATGTTTTGCCCCGCATGGTCTCTCGTGGGGTAAACTCGGAATGAGCCCAGATATGCCGGGTATTGATATATTGGGA
>CAYPUH010000531.1:0-1618 GCA_964413725.1 uncultured Cytophagia bacterium | reverse complement strand
GGCCAGAGTACCAGGTCAGATCCAGCGGATCTCTCGTTTTGGTCGCTTTAAAGTGATATGTGACAATCGAGGCAAACGGGCGTTTATCCTTGTCTCCCCAGGCCGAGCGCGCTTCTACCCATTCGGGGTGTCTCAGATCCAGGGCAAAAAAAGCCGGATCCATGTTGTGACATCCCATATCGCCGATCTTGCCGGTGCCAAAATCCCAAAAGTCGCGCCAGCGTACCGGCGTATAGGCGGGATGATAGGGACGGTATTCTGCGGGTCCCAGCCACAGCTTCCAGTCCAGCCCAGGCGGCACCGGTGGATGGCCTTGTGGTTGTCCTTCCAGACAGCCGGATCTGCTGGCATGTGAATTCCAGGCATGAATTTCTCTGACCCGGCCGATCGCGCCATCCCAGAGCCACTCGGCGGTTAGCCGCAATCCCTCTCCGGCATGTCCCTGAATTCCCATTTGGGTAATGACCCCTGATTCTTGGGCCGTTTCGACGAGTTTTTGGGTTTCATAGAGCGTGCGGGCCAGGGGTTTTTCCAGATACACATGTTTGCCCCTTTGCATGCATGCCATGGCAGCGACATAGTGCGTGTGATCCGGGATAGAAATGATCACCGCATCGATTTCTCTGACCTGATCGAGCATGTCCCGAAAATCGACATAGACTTTACATCCCGGATAATTTTTGGATTTGTGTTGTCGATAATGAGTGGTCACAAGCTGCAGGCCTGGCTCTCGTCCGCCTGCATCCTTGAAATACCATTGGCTATAATCCGCCTTTTCGGTGACATCTGCCAGGGCGATTACCTCTACATCCTCAAAGGGGAGGACCGATTTCAGGTTTCTCAAGCCCTGTCCGCCGGTGCCGATCATGGCGATGTTGAGCTTGTCCGAAGGAGGCGTGTATCCCTGTCCTCCCAGGACGTATCTGGGCACCAGGGTGACTCCGGCAAATGCACTCACGGTCGATTTGAGGAGCTGTCGTCGGGAAATATCCGTGTCGTGGCTCTTTTCCATTCTTTCTCCAATAATGGTTACCTATAAAGTAATCCAATAATTCATTCAAAGGCAAGCAGATTTTCTGATGATGAATCGTTTTTGCAATCGGTTAAGGCTCGGATCGATGCTTCTATACCAAATGGAAGACGGGCATGGGTCCATTTCGGAGGGATCCGGCTCACTATTCTGAGAAATTCTTGTGGAAACGTTTAATAGGCGGTTCCTTACCGACAGAATCCCCCATTCTGCCGGCAAGTTTTCGAACTTAAATTCCGGTGGGGACCTCTGCTTCGACCACCCCGACGATATTGAGATAAATTTTTACGGCCAGAATAAAGTCGAGATCGGTGGAACCGGATGAAGACGCCGTACCTCTGACCCGGTAGTAGAGTTTTTTACTGCCAAAAGTGAGCTCACCCCCACTAAAAATGGACAATGCACTGTTGATAACCTCTACGCCCTCGGCATTGAGATCGGGTGCCTGTTCCACTCCCAGTATTGCGTCAAGATTGACGTCATCGAGCCGGACAACCGTTTTGTACGGTCCCGATTCTGATTCGCTCACCTCGATAAATCCATCGATCAGGGTGCCGGGACTGCTGTTGTTGGTGCGCAGGGTATAGG
>CAYPUH010000530.1:0-1621 GCA_964413725.1 uncultured Cytophagia bacterium | reverse complement strand
GCATTCCTGTGCCTGAGGCCATGCAGGGCCGCCCGTTCCTGGGGCGGAACACCCAACCCCGCGAGGTGATCTTTGCAGCACGGGATCGCTGTGACGAGACCATAGACCGTATCCGTTGCGTACGATCAAAACGATTCAAGTATATCCGCAATTTTCATCCAGAACGGCCCTATCTGCAGCTCAACCGTTATAAAGAAAAACAGTATCCGATCCTGAGGCTCATGCGCAAGCTGCATCTCGAGCAAAAGCTCGCTCCGGAACAAGCGCTTTTTATGGCCCCGGGACGACCCGAAGAAGAGCTCTATGACCTGGAATCCGATCCGCACGAAATCAACAACCTGGCCAACGATCCAAATTTTCAGCCCCGGCTCACCAGCATGCGCGCACAGCTGGACGCCTGGATCAAAGCCAGCCATGACCAGGGCGAGATCCCGGAAGATCCCGCGATTGCCGGACAATACAAAGCCAAAATGCAAGAGCTCTATGATAAAGACATTCGCCGGTTTTACCAGCAAGAAGGGTTAGAACCCGAATTGATCGGGCTTTAAATCCAGTTGCGGGAAAAGCGATCTATTAAAGACAAAAGCCGCAAAGACTGATCAAATGAATTCAAAATTGAACAAGAATTGTAACTTGCGCAAAAATGTTTTTCATTTTTTCTTTGCGGCTTTGGCTTTGCATGAGAACTGCTTTGGGTTACTGGGACCCTCTGGCAGATCAATCATACCTCACGGCTCCAGGACCACGATATCATGAATCTCACATCGCGGGTGCCGGATGACGACCGTTCCATCGGCATAGTCATAGTCCGCCGCACGGTCGCCCGGCTGCAGGGTCACTGCCGAAGGCCTGGCCGTTCTCACTCGGATTTCCAGTGGCCCCACCGGTGGAATATCATCGAAAATATAGATCTTGTCATTGTCATGCGGACCAGCCGTATTGACCAGATGTACGACCAGTCTCTCATCCTGGCGCTGCAGGGTGACATCCACATCGTGAGATCCGCTCACCGTGACCACCGGATCGGGAAACAGCTCGTTGACCACACCGGAGAGAAAGTCCCGGCAAACAGCATTGGCCGCCTCTCTGTAACGCCGGCCAAAATCGAAATAGAGCGCTCCGATACGACCCTGCCCCACCTCTGTAACCGATGCTGCCGGCCACCAGGCGCTGCGTTTGTCCCAGTCCCGGTAGAGTCGGCCCATGATTTTAGTTCGGGCACCGGGCTCGATCTGTTGAGCCACCGAATGGACATTACCGATCCACTCGTTATGCCACAGTCCATTGGTGCGCTCCCGGGGGGCGCCCACAAAAGTTACACCCAGTTCCTGTTCAAACAGTCCCGCGGTCCTGCCCCCGATGACCAGCAGGTTGCCGCCAGTGCGGACGTATTCGATCAACTGCTGCCTGAATTCCGGTTCGATGGTGGTCCATTCCGGATAGATCAGCAAGGGATAGCGATGGATATCCTGTTGCAGATGATGTTCCATGACGATATCCGTCACATGCTGGCCGTCGAGCAGGGCTTCCAAGATGCCCTGCAAGGCATTGAGCTCGCCGGACCAGCCGGCAAACAGGCGCCGGTTGGCTTTATAAAAGGCATCGGTGGAGAGGATCAATC
>CAYPUH010000529.1:0-1627 GCA_964413725.1 uncultured Cytophagia bacterium | reverse complement strand
AGTTGCCAAAGCGTGTCTCCCGGCGCATAGGTATTATAGTTCGACTGTCCGGTCTTGACACCAAAGGTCCGACAAAACTCACTCTGAAAATCGGCTGTGCTCCAGGCATAGTGCGAGTTGGATTGGCCGGTGAGAATATAGGCATCCCCACAGGCCAGACTGTCAGCGGTCAGGATACGGGTGGCTCCGGAATCTGCGAGCAGATCCATGTGAACCGTGTATTCAAAAAGACCGGCAAACAGCGAGACCTCCAGATCGAATGCAGCCCGGTCACCCGAATAGAGCAAGTGCTCACGTCGTTGTTGCCATGCCTCTCCATCACGATACACACTGACGGCCACGGAATCAAATCCGGACCGAATCACCTCACCGCAAAGGGTTACCACCGCGGAATCCCCGCTATCACGCGTATAGAACTGCAGTGTCTGCGGTCGTTGCTGAAACACCACCAGACTGTCCGCTGGCTCCGACCGTAACAGAGCCGGCACAACCATTACCATCAATGACACCCAAACGAGTCTGTACTTCATCCCGGTCTCCTCAGAATACATTCGAAACAACCTGGATTTCTACTCACACCCGCCGATCCGCAGTTAGCAGAAGCCGGTCGGCATTAAAACATGGTAATCATTTCCTGCTAAAAACATAACTCATTTTTCAGTATATAACAAAAACGCCTGTTTCGGGGCCCCTGTCCTGTCGGGAAACGAAAACCACAGAACACAACATCACACTTTTATTGTACACTCTGTTTTAAAGAATTGTGAATCAAATCAAAAGCATACTCGAGTACTGTATCTCTGTTCTTGAGAAAATCATCAATGGTGGGTGCCACAGCGTGATCCGGACGAATTCCGTGGCGTTTGTCCATCCCCTCGACCGCAGCGGCAAACGATTGACGCGGAACAAACAGCATCAATCGGCTATGGGTTAGATTCCAGGTCTCTGTGGCCGCATTGCACACAAAGGAGGCCCCGGTTTCGGTTCCGATCAAGGTGCCTATCCCGTGATATTTTAAGAGAGAACAAAAATGACCATTCGTGGAAAAGCATCGGGAATCGATAAGGACATATAACGAGCCCGTAAACCGGTTTTCAGCCACAGCGACCGGCTCGGCGAGCTCGGAATATTTGCCATAGGGCTCGGCAAAATAGGGCAGCGGCTCGGACTCTAGATAGGAAAAAAGAGGCGCAGCACAGAACGGATCTCCCCCATCATTGCCGCGAAGGTCGAGAATCAAATGTTTGATATTTTCGTTCTTGATGGTGGTAAAAGTACTGTCCAGAAAAGACCGGAAAAAGGGAACCCGGTCATAATACCCAAAACTGTTAACAATCAAAAGAGCGGCGTCATGGTCGGTATCGATGGTAAAGCGAAGAACGGGCGCTCTGAATACTCTGGCTCGAACCGAATCAATATGTGTTCCCGGCAAAACAGTTGTTAACCAATGGTCCTGATTCGGCAGCGTATACGTCACCTGAAACGAATCGGCAAATCCATAATAGCGCGCATAGAGCATGGGAAATCGTCGTTCTATTTGTGAATAACGAAAGCCGTCATTAATGGCATCGGCGGCATTTCCCGCCCGCATCTCTACAACAATGTCCCCGACCGGTCTGCTTTCGAT
>CAYPUH010000528.1:0-1637 GCA_964413725.1 uncultured Cytophagia bacterium | reverse complement strand
GATCTGTTCCCTCCAGGCAGTAGATCAAAGGACCTCGTGATATTGCTACCGATGAGGTGTTTTCCCGAACCCTTGGATTGGCACAAATGAGTCGAACAGGCATTCCCAAATCCATCGTAATTTTATCTCCTGATTTCCATATCCGTCTGATCTCGAGAGATTGGCCTGATTCGGTAACCGGTATACTCTTTTCATTCACATGGACCACCGGGCGATGTGACCAGCCGGGAATTCGGAGAAATACACTAAATTCCTTTTCAGTTTCCGGATCAACCCTCATTTCAACCTGACCTGACCATGGATATTCTGTGTTTTGTACCAATTTGAATTTTGGTCCATCCTCTAACTGCCAATTGAGATCACAACTATGAAAAAAATGCACCCATATTCCTTCAGCACTGGTACTAAAAATATACCCGGGCAGTTTAGCCAGTGTCCTTTGGATATTAGGTGGACAACAGGTGCAATCATACCACGGTTGGCGTTCAGCTCTACCCAATGATGTAAGAGGATTTCTGTAAAAGTAATGATCGCCGTTTAGTGAAATCCCGCTTGGAAATCCATTGTATAATGCTTTTTCCATGACATTGGCATATTTCGCATCTCCCGTGGCCATTAAAAGACGCCAGTTCCACATGATATTTCCGATTGCAGCGCAGGTTTCAGTATAGGCTCTTTCATTGGGTAATTCATATCGGTTTCCAAAGGCTTCACCCCGATACCGGGAACCCACTCCACCGGTAACGTACATTTTGTATTGCGTCATGTCTCTCCAGAGTGTTTCAAGCGCATTCCATGTTTCACGATCACCTGTTTCCATATAATAGTCGGTTGCACCGCAACAGGCATACATCGCCCGTACTGCATGACTCTGTAACTCCCTTCGGTCTTTAAACGGTATGATCGAAAACAAGTATTGGATGTCGTTTTCGGTTACCGATTCTTCCAGACTATCTCTAACCACCTCATTGAGTACATAATTTGCAAAGGTTAAATATTTGTTTTCTCCGGTGGTCCTATAGAGTTCAACCAAAGCCATTTCAATTTCCGGATGACCGGGAAAGCACTGTCGTTTACCTGGACCCAAAAGACTCATAACATGATCAGTATATTTTTGGGCTGCATCCAACAAGCGGCGGTCACCATCCAGACGATAATAAGCAATGCCAGCCTGAATCAAATGTCCCAGACAATACAATTCGTGATTGTGTTTGAAATTGGTAAATCGCTTATCCCTGTTCTCACCCACATGAAAAGTGTTTAAATATCCGTTTTCTTCCTGAGCAGAAATTACAATATCGATTATATCATTTAATTGTTTCTCGAGTTTCGGATCGGAATTTGTGTGTAATACCCAGGCAGCAGCTTCCATCCATTTAAACAAATCCGAATCGGTAAACAGATAACCGCGTCTATCCACCTGTTTTCCGTTTAACCTGCGAAAATTATCCACCACACCATGCTGTTCCAGTTGTGCAAGCAATGAAGGTATGCTGGTTTCCTGGTTAGCAGACAGACGCGGATACCAAAATCCGTGTCTCAATTTTACCGCATCCACCGGAACATCAGACAATCGGGCAAACGGGCTGTTTGAGGTTGAGATGATTCCCTTTATTGGGGAATATCTTTTGTTGGTT
>CAYPUH010000527.1:951-1638 GCA_964413725.1 uncultured Cytophagia bacterium | reverse complement strand
GATGCCGGATATCATTATCTCTTCTGTGGGGACGGAAATCTATTACGGAAAAGAGGTATACACATTGCATGAGGGGGATTCTGTTTACTATGATTCCATCGTTTCTCATAATGTTCATTGTCTGGGAAAAGAATCCAGTCGAATACTGGCTGTGGTTTATACTCCTCTCTAGACGTTCCTAACATAAAGAGGTCAAATGTCCAAGTTCAAGGATACAATTGGTGATCATTTTGATAACCAGGTTGCACAGCATCCTGATAAAGAGTTTATTATCTATTCCGATCGTGATTTGAGATTTACCTATGCTCAATTTCAAGAGCGTGTCAACAATCTTGCCAACGGCTTGCTGGAAATCGGGTTAAAGCCCGGCGATCATTTAGGGATTTGGGCAACCAATGTACCGGACTGGTTGACCTTTTTCTTTGCAACTGCCAAAATCGGTGTTGTAGCAGTGACGATCAATACGTTGTACAAGAGTCACGAGCTCTCGTATGTCCTGAAACAATCGGATATGCATACATTGGCGATTATCGATAGCTATCGAGATACGGATTATGTCAACACGATCTATGAATTAATTCCGGAATTGAAGACCAGGCAGCGAGGTTTTATAAAGAGCAAGTTCCCCAAACTTGTAAATGTCATATTTATCGGTCCGGAAAAGCATCGCGGGATGTTCAGTACCTC
>CAYPUH010000527.1:0-941 GCA_964413725.1 uncultured Cytophagia bacterium | reverse complement strand
TCGATTGCCATGATGTCATCAATATGCAGTACACCTCCGGAACCACAGGATTTCCCAAAGGGGTTATGTTGAGCCATTTCAATATATTGAACAATGGCTATTTTATAGGTGAACAGCAAAATTTCACCTCAGATGACCGACTATTATTGCCAGTGCCCTTGTTCCATTGTTTTGGTTTGGTTTTAGGTGTCCTCGCTGTATTGACTCATGGTGCATCCATGGTCATACTCGAACAGTTTGATCCTTTGCGGGTTCTGGCATTTATTCAAAAAGAAAAATGTACGGCCGTTTATGGTGTGCCCACGATGTTTATCTCGGAATTGAGGCATCCGATGTTCGAAATGTTTGATCTTTCATCACTCCGTACCGGGATTATGGCCGGTTCACCTTGTCCAAAGGAAATTATGAAACAGGTTATGGAAAAGATGCACTGCAAGGAAATAACCATTGCCTACGGTCTGACTGAAGCCTCTCCGGTGATCACCCAAACGTCTCCATATGATGATATAGAGCGCCGGGTATCTACGGTGGGCCGGGTGTTGCCTGACATTGAAGTTAAAATCATCGATCCTGAGAGCGGAAACCCTCTTGGTCCTAATCAGCAGGGCGAGTTGATGTGTCGTGGATATAATGTGATGAAGGGGTATTATAATATGCCAGATGCCACAAGGAATGCTATAGAAAAGGATGGCTGGCTGCATAGCGGTGACCTTGCGGCAGTCGATGAACAAGGCTATTATAAAATTACGGGCCGAATAAAAGATATGATCATCCGAGGAGGCGAAAATATCTATCCCCGTGAACTGGAAGAATTTCTCTATACCATGCCGGAAATCAAGGATGTTCAGGTGGTAGGTGTTGCAGACGAAAAATTTGGCGAGCAAGTTGCTGCTTTTATTAAACTCGACGTTCCCGGTGCGGTTGCGAAACAAGATGTGAAG
>CAYPUH010000526.1:0-1639 GCA_964413725.1 uncultured Cytophagia bacterium | reverse complement strand
TCATTGTTTATAAGCGAGATATGCTACTCATAGCAGAACGTATGAATAATTCAGGATAGAAAAATTGTATGCTGAAAACCTTGTGATGGATAAGTATCTTGATGGAAATGGTACGCTTGCTTTTGAGTTTGGTCGAACAGAACATTTTTTTTCTGAGCAGAATGTTTTTTTGATAGCATATATTGGTGGATATAGACTTGGGCAACCTAAAGATTCCTACATTGTCGTTTTTGATCCAACAAGCGATAAAATTAAGGCACTCTTGGTGGATATTCCGGATGCTCATGAACTCCATTCTCTCCATCTTTCCGACGATGGTAGGCATCTTTTACAAGTTAATGAGAGCGGCCATTTCTATCTGTTCGATCTTTACAACCAGCAACGTGTTCTGAACGGCATCTATACTGATGACGAAATTGTATTATACACCGACGAAGGATTTTATGATGGGACTTTTGAGGGCGCTCGATATGTGACGTGGCATTATCCAGGATTGAAACAGTATTATTGACCTTTCCGTCATACCGTTAAGGCCTCGTCAAGACCGTAATATTCAGGAATTATCTCATGAAAATGCTCTTTGAAAAATTGTCGCATGTCAACAAATGTTGGACACAGATGAACGATTTTGTTGATGGTGATGTGTCGGAAGCGTGTCAACTTCCGCAAATTTTGCTTCATCATGTTGACGACAAGATAGCTGATGAGTTTGATCCCCACGCAAGCGTATGCGCCTTCCCGATCCTGTACGTGCATGTTTCCCAACTCCAATGTGTCTTTGAGGAGTTTCCAAAACTCTTCGATCCGATGGTGAAACGCGAAGGCATGCAACGCTTCACTGCTGCGCAAAGGCCGTCCCACGATAATGAGATAGCTGACCGCCCGTTTGCCTTTGGGGACGTAGAAGAGGAGAATCACTGAGCCGAAGGTCGGACTCTCCGCAGCCGTCCGATACACGGGCTGATCGTCGGTTCCCCATCCCTTCTCAAGCTTCTCCTTCAGGTCTTTCCGCCATTGGCTCGCCTTCTGACTCTTTCCGTCAATCGTGAACACATCATTGTCTTTTCCCCCGAAAATACCGGTGATGCCTGGAAACTCAGAGGATTCGGTGGACTCCGGGGAACCAACAGCGTTTCCCCGGCAAGAGTCGGCAATCGTGTCTTTGAGATAGGCCGCATCCCCGGTCGTTTTGAACATGCTGAAGGGAATGTCTTCTGCCTCAAAACGGGTCTGTGCAGCCTCTAACATGTCTCGGTACCTCTCGGGTTTGCTCTTGAGTCCTTTCCCTTGTTTGGACACAATGCGGACATCAAGGGGGAGGATGATATCCCCAATCACGAGAATGAGGGCAATGACATTTTGCCCCTCCGTGACCCGTTTCAACTGCCCGCTCCACCAGCGCCACATATAGCCTAACTCGGTGGCAATGCGGGCGATCACCGTATCATCGACGGCCAGAATGAATCCGTCTCGACTTTTAGTGGACTCACTGGTTTTCAGTCGATCCCTGAGCACCGGAATCGCGACGTCATACAAATGAGACTGCAAGAGTCGCCGCCAGGAAGACACACTGACATTTTTGACGCGATTGTACGTCGTGGTTTTGGGCAATCCCACTGTCTGAAGCATCTGATACACA
>CAYPUH010000525.1:0-1647 GCA_964413725.1 uncultured Cytophagia bacterium | reverse complement strand
GGTTTATGATGCGTAGGGCCTTGAAGATGAAATCTGGAATACTGATGGCGCTTTTCGCGGTGCTGTTTACCTGGACGCAAGCGGGGGCCATCGAGGTGGCTCATCCCGAAGCCATGGTAGATGCCAATTGGCTGAAAAAACATTATAAAGATCCCGATGTAGTGATTCTGGACGGCAGTGATGTCAAGGACGACACTTACGCGCCGTATACGGTGAAAGGGGCGGTCCACATTCCCTACCGGGACCTGCGCCAGCCCAGTGGACTCATGAAAGGGGTGGCTTTCGGCGCGGAAAAGGAAACCTTTGAGGCGAAGCCCCTTGAAACAATCTTCAGAAAAGCTGGAGTGGACGGCAAGTCAACCGTTGTTTGCGTGGGACAGCGACGCATCGACGACGCGGCGCTTATTTTCTGGACCCTCAAATGGCTCGGACACGAGGATGTCCGTCTCCTGCCCGTGAACTATCGTAAAACACTCCCCAAGAAATTGATAAGTTCGGGTGTGATCTCATGGAAGGACGCGGACCACAAAGGGAATTTCAAAGCCGAGGCTGACTGGTCCTGGTACGCCACACGCGAGGACGCCCTCGATGCTGTCCATGATCCGATGACCGGCCTCTGGGATGCTCGACCGGTGCCCTACTACACAGGCAAAAAAACCAAGACCATAAGAGGCGGCACCATCGCCACGGCCAGAAATCTGCCGGCAAGCGAGATGTGGACCGACAAGTCCGAGGCCACCGTGGATTGGCGTGGTATCGCTAAAAAACTCGCCAGACGATTCCCATCCCAAAATGGCAAAAAGATGAAGATCATTTCCTTTTGCAACTCCGGTCATTCCTGTGCCGTGGGGTATTTCGCCTGGCAGTTGGGCCATCCCTGGCGAGTGCTCGATTCCAGTTGGAACATGCTCGCCTTTGACGGAAGCCTTCCCGTGAAGAACGTCCGGTTTTAGTTGAAACCGCAACCTATTGATTCCTGAAGCGGCGCGCCGCCCTGTTTCCTCTATCATCCCAAGCGCCGCACCCGCCGCTTTTATCTGGGGGTTAACCGGTTCCGGGGCATGGTGTTGTCCGTCTTGCATCTCACGGCGGCGACCTGTTGGGTGTACGAACGGGAGAGGGGAAACGCCCGCTTTGGCCCGGAACCTGATCGCAAACGACCTCAATTTTTTACAGAAAGTATGAGGTCCTGGATAATGCTCCTGTTTCCCCCCTTGACAAAAATCAAATTCTTATTCATGGTATTTGTTGTTTTGATGTACATTTGTGTCACAAGGAGGTCATATCCATGCAATCTGCACGTTTTTTTGCCTGCCTGATTTTGACAATTCTCAGCTGCATAGTTTTTCTCCACGGAACAGCTATGGCTGGCAGCACAAAGGCGGCCGGCCGGTACGAACCGTTTATAGTTGGCGGCACTGAGGCGCAACCCGGGGCCTGGCCTTTTATGGTGGCCCTGGTCACCAAGGATACGGATTTTTCTGAAGGATGGTTCTGCGGCGGCAGTATTATCGGACCTCACTGGGTACTGACGGCGGCGCACTGCCTGGAATGTCAAGACGTGGACTCTTTTGTGGTCGTGGCGGGACTGCACGATATCGAAAACGATACCGACTATGACATTCACGAAGTCGACCACGCATACAG
>CAYPUH010000524.1:0-1660 GCA_964413725.1 uncultured Cytophagia bacterium | reverse complement strand
CTGTTTTTTCATGGCTTCCCAGGCCGAAAACGCCTGCCAGGCCTGACTTGCTTGCCATTCTTCCACGGTCAAGCGTCGTCCTATACTTCCGGTATCGTAATCCCATTCATAAGACTGCAAATGATACCAGGGCTTACCTTTTACCAAATTCCAGTTTGGCTGGCCAATGGACTCTTCGTGTTCAAAATTAAAATAGGCCCGTTCATCACTATCTAGAAAGCTCTGGCGATATTCTCCAGGCCAATTACGGAGAACAGACCAATCTTTTCCATACCCTGTCGGAGAATCCTGATTGCCTCGCGTTACCCCGTGAGCTGTCCAGGCCGGTGATGGAACGATCGGATTTCCCTGCTGATCGATGGTGCCGGCATCATTACCATAGTGTAAGTGTCGCACATAGGAATTTAGGGAAATGATACGGCTTGGATCAACGCTATAGATCATATTATAAATTTGTTCGCAGAAAATATTTGACTCTTTAACATCAATGGATTTAAAGGTTTGAGTATGATTAGCAGCTTCCCACATAACAATACTCGGATGATTGCGTACCTGACGCATGTAAAGAGGGTAGCCTTTCATATCGATATGCCCCCAACCCAAACCGGTTCGAATCCAGGCGGGAGTTAGCCATATCAGACAGACACCAAGCTGGTCAGCGATTTCGGCAAAACGGGGGTCATTAACATTCCGCGCCGGATGTTCCCAGCCATGAACATGGATGCGCAGAAGGTTGCCATTCATGTTTTTGATCATTAGCAATTCCTTCATCAGCCACTCTTCCGGAGCACAACGTAGCCAAGTGGCAAGTTTTTCAATCGGAGTACGAAAACCCATATTTTGGGCTCCATTCAACATGGCTGGCTGATCATTTAAATGAAACGTGCCGTTTTTCTGGCTTAACGTCCGAATCCCTGTTGTAATTACGACATCATCTATTGGTTTGTTCTTTTTATCCAACAACTCGACCCGGACCTTGTACAATTGTGGGTTCTCTGGTGACCATAATTTGGGTGAAGGAATGGCAATATCGGTTTCAAATTTCTTTTCTTTAACACCCATGGTAATCGGAATTATGCTCTCTGCTACTGGCATATTCGATTCATTGGGAAACCATTCAAAAACCTGAATTTTAGCGTTACCACGAAAAGAGACATATCCCCGATGTTCAATGTCAACTTGAGCAACCAGGTTGGCTGGATCTCCTACCTTCTCTGTGTAGACAAAAATATCATTTACTGTGGTTTTACCAACAAGATCAAGAGAAATTCGTCCGCTAAACCAGCCATAATTAAAATCCAGATATGAATGGGGCATGACTTCGCCCTCATCTTTGTCCAGATAAAAATGGTCGACTCGAATCGCAATGATATTTGAAGAAAAGGGATTTAAATATTTTGTCACATCGATGGTCGCCGGATGACGGTTAGGTAATACAGCAACCTCTTTACCATTAATCCATATGACACCACTTGGATCCAATGTCTCAATATTCAGTCTGGCATGCTCAAAATCTCCCAAGTCGACAAATTTTCTGAGGAATAAATCCTCACCTTCATGCCGCTCACTCCCATGTACCATAGGAAGTTTGCCGGTATTCCAGCAGCTGTCATTATATGTTGAGGTCGTCCAATCGGCAAGATTTGGCATGATTTGGAAA
>CAYPUH010000523.1:0-1671 GCA_964413725.1 uncultured Cytophagia bacterium | reverse complement strand
AACTCTTTGATACCTTCGCTCGTGACATTATAGATATCACTGGAAGCTTTGCCGAGTCGGTCCAGTAACTGGTTGCTCTGATCGGCGATATCAGGATGGTACGGCTCGCCGGTGATCTCGGCTGCGAGTTTCCAGTCATAAAGCGCAGTGTGAATCGACAGGATATCGCCACTGCCAGCCCGGTTGATGTGTTTTGGCGCAGACTGAATCAAATCGATATCCACCAGTACTTTTTCGGGCCAGATCGTTCCGATGTATTTAACAATGCCATCCCTGCGTATCCCTATTGTTTCGGTTACGGCAGCATCCACAGAGACAATGGAGGGGGCCTGCCATAAATACACATCATTTTTCCAGGCAACGAATTTTGCTGCATCCATACATACTCCGCCGCCAATACCCACCACCAGTTCCCTTTTGGGCAGTTCGCTAACCCATCTCTCTAACTCTTTTTCTTCCATTTCCGGGGGCAGGACTGGATGGATGTCGTGATTTTGAAAGTTGGAACTCGTTCGGTCAAACAGAGGCTCTGTGACAACGGCCAGAATTTGTCTGTCTCTTGGCAGTTGTTGCTCCAGAAAATCATGCCCGTATTCGATATTCATGATGATGCCCTTTGATTCGGAATTGTGTGTGGTTTGATATAATGTCTAAAAGTGGTTTTTTTTTTACAAATATGTCATTATCTTAACCCAATCTCTCAGAACTTGGGCTTTTTTAATATAAAGGATTTAGGGTGTCCAAACAATCTTTTTTAATGATTTTGTTCGGTGCTTTTTCTCCTGTCTGTTTATCCGAACCATGCCCGGCGACCGGCAATCGCTGATGTGATTCAAACATATTATTTGCTCAATGATCGTTTGTCTTTTTGCAATCACTTGCGTCTATCATCTCTATACCATGGAAGTCTTTAACAATGCAGAAAATCTATACACACGACAATGGTACTTTTGAATTTGCTGCCCATTTTTCATCGTCAGTAAAAAAGACAGATCTGGAATCGCTCCGTTCTGCGCTACAGCACCACGGCGCTGGAATAATAAGAATGGTGATCTATGGTACTCGGCCATTTTGGCAAAAGATAGGACAAGACCTTTCCGATATTTTTGGCGCAGTGGATTGGCCCTATTGTTGGATACCCGCAAACAGTAAAGAGGGAAATGAAGCAAATGGGATTTACCTCTCGGCCATCACAGGGCCAATACATCGATTTGCGCATCAAGGAAAGGTCGTGGCATCAACATATACAACTGGCACAGCGGATATTTGTCTGATCAATGGATTGCAGCCGACCGGGTCTGCTTCACGGGGCGAACAGACTCTCGAGTTGCTGGAATCCATTCAGACGATATTACAGGCCAATGGCTTTAGCATGACCGATATCGTGCGCACCTGGTTCTATAACGATGATATTTTGTCATGGTATGGAGAGTTTAACCGGGTTCGGACCGGGTTTTATAAACAGACCGGACTCTATGACCATCGTATTCCGGCAAGCACCGGGGTGGGTATTTTTCATCCGGAGAATAAAGCGTCCATCGCGCATGTTCTTGCCATAAAGCCAAAAACAGGACCCGTGCATATCGAAACTGTGGAATCACCTCTGCAATGTTCGGCGACACGATATGGCAGCAGTTTTAGCCGTGCTGCCATCATAAAATACAATGGAGC
>CAYPUH010000522.1:0-1675 GCA_964413725.1 uncultured Cytophagia bacterium | reverse complement strand
CGCGGCAACGGGACTGGGCTATTCGCCCAACGTTGAACTCTTTCCCGCCTCCGCACCCGATTGTATTCGTGTGGGACTTGAACGGTCCACTCCCGTTCCCACGGATCCGCTATTTCAGGCCATTCCGAAAAGACAGGCCACCCGTCGAACGTATGATGGGAGACCCATCCCTTCAGCTGATTTAACAGCAATCGAAACAAGTGCGCAACGGGACGGAGTACGGCTCAAGACCTTTACCGAGAAAAGGGATATCGATCCGTTAATCGGTTTTGTTAAGGAGGCCAATGTCCTTCAGTTTGAAAATCGCGCATTCGTGGATGAATTAATTGAGTGGATACGGTTCAATGACAGGGAGGCAAAGGCCCAAAAAGATGGACTCCGCTCCGCGAGCATGGGGATGCCGTCGGTCCCTCGCTGGCTGGGGCGATGGATACTGAAAACCATGACGAATCCACAGGGAGAGGCCAAAAAAGCAGAACGCGCTATCCGCAGTTCCTCGGCATTGTTGTTGTTTATCGCCACAGACGACACTGCCTATTCTTGGATTCAGGTGGGACGGAGTTTCGAGCGAGCAATGCTCAAGGCGGCGGATTTGGATATCCGTCATGCCCATCTCAATATGCCCTGTGAAGAACGTCCGGTTCGCGAAAAACTCGTGAATCATCTCAATCTCTCTTCGGGGCACCCCATGCTGCTGATTCGTCTTGGCTATGGCGATCTCATGCCTCCGTCATTCCGGCGGCAACCCGAGGCTGTGACCGAACCTCCCCCCCGGGGTTCATCGGAGAGTGCTGTACTTTGAGTTTGGTGAGGATGATGATGAATGGTGTGTTTGCAGCCGTGCTGGCAATCCATGGGATTGCCCATCTCGTTGTCTTTTTGGTCACGTTCAAATGGATCCGTATTGAAGAGATGCCCTATTCAACCACTCTTTTTGACAACCGTATCGATGTCGGCGACACAGGGATCCGCATCATCGGAATGCTTTGGCTGATGACGGCTCTCGGATGTTTCGCACTCGCAGCAGCGTCCTGGTTCAGCTGGGATCTGTTTGTCCCCGTCACCCTGGGCCTGGCCTTTTTTTCCCTCGCACTCTGTCTGGCCGGTTGGCCTGAAACCATTATCGGTATGGTAATTAACGGGTTCCTGATCGTGGTTTTAATCGTGGCCAGTGCTCTGGGATGGGTCATATGACTCGGTCAACTCACGACAACTGATCACAATGGAGAAGAGAATTTGAATTCCAGACCCATGTTCCGGACACGTATCAAAATATGTTGCATTCGTTCCGTCAAAGAAGCCCGGCTGGCCATCGCTCTGGGCGCCGATGCCCTGGGCCTGGTATCTTATATGCCCAGCGGGCCCGGTGTCATAGGAGAGGATCGTATCGCAGAAATTGCTTCGATCGTTCCGCCACCGGTGGCAACCGTGTTACTCACCTCAAGCCAAAATCCAGACCACATCATCGACCAGATCAATACCTGCCGGATCAATACGGTTCAACTGGTGGATCAGGTCGATCTCTCTGTGTATTCCAAGCTCCAGTCGGCCTGTCCTCACATCAAAATCATTCAGGTACTGCATGTTGTAGGCGAACAGTCAGTGAAAGAGTCGATGGTCGTATCTCCTCATGTGGATGCATTGTTGCTGGATTCCGGCAACCCCGGATTGCCGA
>CAYPUH010000521.1:0-1680 GCA_964413725.1 uncultured Cytophagia bacterium | reverse complement strand
CGACCGTGACCTTTTGGGCACTGCGATCACCATGGATATCCGGAATTGTGGTAAAAAAATAGATACCAAGAATTCCCAGTATATAAGGAGTGGCATGCCAAATCATCTCCATCGAGATTTTTCCGTGAATACTCCAACCCACTGAGAAAACCAATAAATATCCGAGAATATTTGCCATCACTCCGCCCCAGGGAGAATTTTTCAGGTTAAGGGGGGGGGAGCTATATCCCCAGCCCATGACAATGAATGACAAAATCATTAAAAAGAACAGATCCCAGCGCGACCAAACAAGCATGAGTAAAGGTGCACATCCTAACAATGTCATTTCCACCATAGCATGGCGTTTGGATATGATACCATCTGCGACGAGATATAGTTTTCGATTTATTTTATCTGTTTCTATATCTTCCAGCTGATTGAGAATAAAAACTGCACCCATTAAAAAAGAATAGCTTATGATCACCCAAACCGTAAAGGAAGTTGATTTCTCGAATCCTGCATCAGTTCCAAAGCGCAATTGTGCCCAATGACCCACCAGAACAACGGTCCACACGGGAAAAAGCAGAGTCGGACGTAAAACAAAGAGATAATCCAAAAACTTGAGCCATGATGGTTTAGTCATTGAGTGCTGTTCGCCGGCTCAGGAATCCACACCGACGGGTTCCTTTTCGTGTTGAAATTTACCGATATTATCTTCAATGCGGATTGGGTATTCTGCTGTAAAGCACGCAGCACAGAATCCGTTTCCTGTATCAGCAACGGCATCCATTAGCCCTTTGTGGGACAAGTACGCAAGACTGTCGCAACCCAGATATTCACGGATTTCTTCAATACTGCGTTGATTGGCGATGAGTTCAGAACGACTGGGAAAGTCCATACCATAAAAACAAGGTGAAATAATGGGTGGTGAACTGACCCGAATGTGTACTTGTTTGGCCCCGGCTTGCCGTACAAGTCTAACCAATTGTTTTAGCGTTGTGCCTCTCACGATAGAATCTTCCACAACGACAACGCGCCGTCCGTTCAAAACCCCTTTGACGGTATTAAATTTGACACGGACCGAGAAATCGCGCATATTTTGTTGCGGATTGATAAAGGTTCGACCGATATAATGGTTACGTATCAGACCCAGCTCGAATTTAAGATTCGAGCGCCTCGAATACCCCACCGCAGCTGTGTTGCTAGAGTCGGGGACGGAAATGACAATATCAGCATCAGCCGGACTTTCGAGCGCCAGAATCTTGCCCAGTTTTCGGCGTATTTTGTCCACATTTTCATTAAAGATTCGGCTGTCGGGTCTGGCAAAATAGATAAATTCAAAAATACAGGCATAGCTGTTCTGTTCATCAGAGTATTTATAGGATCGTATTCCGGTTTGATCTATCTGGACAAGCTCACCCGGTTCGATGTCTCTGATATAGTTTGCCCGCACCAGATCCAGAGCACACGTCTCTGATACCACAAAATAGATGCCGTTTTTCTCTCCTATGCAGAGCGGTCTGACCCCATGGGGATCACGAGCTGCATAGATGCGATCCTTTAACATCATGACCAGTGAAAATGCGCCCCGCAACTGTCTCATGGCTTCGATTAGCTTGTCGACCATTTCGGCTTTTTTAGAACGGGCCATAATATGGGCCACTACCTCGGTATCAGTTGAGGTTTGAAAGAGAGCGCCTT
>CAYPUH010000520.1:0-1703 GCA_964413725.1 uncultured Cytophagia bacterium | reverse complement strand
CCAAAATGGTGCGGTTAAATTTAACCTCAATGATGGATATTTTTACAATCATTCTGGTCTTTTTGTTGAAAACGTATTCCACAGAAGGACAATAGATACATCCATCCGACAATTTAACTCTGCCCTCTTCCACGGTAGAAACCGCCCCCGAGATTGCACTGGATGTGATTGTTTCACGGGAATGGATCATGGTGAACAATCAACCCATTGCCAGAGTAAGTGATGTCGTTGGCCAACCTGGTTTAATTATCGAGTCGCTTAGCCAGGCATTACGTCAGTTTGCAACCGAAGCAAAACGCATGGAAGAGATGTATGGTGTACCGTTTTCAGGCAAAGTAACCATACAGGGAGACAAAAAGTTACCCTTTCGTACTCTGTTAAAGGTCATGGCGACATGTGGCCGGTCAGAGTATCCAAATATGAGGTTGGTTGTTTATCAAAAACAAAGTTGATTCGCAGACCGTGTTAAAAGAATATCGTAAAAAACCTTTTTCTGAACTGGATACCCTCTATATTACCACACTCATACTCTCGTTTATAGTGCATTATGGTATAGTGGGTTATTTTGTTCTAAATCCCCCCAAGTCCAAATTACCTATCAAAGGAACGGTAGAGCAAATTCAGGCCGGGTATGCTGATCAGCTTCTCGGTGGTGAGACGACGGCTATGGCAAACCAACTGAAAATTGACCAGCAACTTTATGAATACAAAGTACCTGCAGAAGAGGAAATCACCGCGAATTTGCTGCAAGAGCCGGTGACACAATACACTCAAGACGAAGAGCTGGATTCAGAGGAACCAACGCCGCATGAAGAGAGGGGTGTTAAGGATAAAGCCATAGAGCGGCAGCGTAACCTTTCCGATCGTTCCGGCGCATCGGTCAGCTCTTCCGGGCGTACAGGTAGCAGCAGCAGACGGGATGCACAGGTGAATGATAAAGGGATACTCGGCGCCCTGAGCCGTTCCGGTAGTCAGGGGGGAGGACAAGCCATTGATGACATTTTAAACAGCGACGAAGAATTGGATGACATTTATAGGGAAATCGGTAAAGGCTCAGCTTCAGGTCAGGGTAAAGCCGCTGGTAGCGGTAGCCGCGGAGAGGGGGGGGGCGCAAGCAACTCTGGTGGTCGAAAAGAGGTTCAGGGGCAAAGACGAACGGTTACGGGAAGCATCAAGACTCGCATGTCAGACATACAGGGTGCCGGCAGCAGCGGAGGCTCGGGCACCGGGGGGTCCGAGGCGACAAAGAACACAAAAATGATTAAAACCGAGCTGACGCCGATTCAATCTGAAGATGATACCGGCGCCAATGAGAGACAAACTCTGGTTGGTGCGCGAGACCTGAATACCGTTTCTGAGGTGGTTTTTTCCCACAACTCGGCTATACAATATTGTTTTGAGCGAGAACTTGAAAGCAATCCCGATTTGAGGGGTAAAATTGTTATTCGATTTACCATCACACCTGCCGGCAATGTTAAGGATCCCGAGATTTTATCTTCCACATTAAATTCAAAACATGTTGAGCGCTGCATATTATCCAGAGTCAGCTTGTGGAATGATTTTGGCGTGATTGACCCTGAACTGGGTAATGCAGTTTTTCGACAGGTTTATACATTCGGATACTAGCCTTTTTTTCTGGTTTTCATATATGATTAACTCGTAAAAAGTCTGTCCTTCGCGAAATCGCGAAGAGCTTGTCCAAT
>CAYPUH010000519.1:0-1717 GCA_964413725.1 uncultured Cytophagia bacterium | reverse complement strand
GCCTTACCTGGTGCATATCGGGAATCATGTTATGATTGCACAGGATGTCCGTTTCATCACTCACGATGGTGGTAGCTGGATTTTTAGAGAGGAGGATCCCAACCTGCAGGTTTTTGGCCCGATCATCATCGAGGACAACTGTGTTATCGGTGAAAACGTGATCCTTCAGCCCAATATCCGCATCGGAGCAAATTCGATTATCGGAGCAGGATCGGTGGTAATCAGTGATATTCCGCCCAACAGCATTGCCATGGGCGTGCCAGCGCGTGTGCTGAGCTCGATGGATCGCTATCATCAAAAATGCAAAGAAATGTGGCAAAAACAATGTCCATCGGACATAAAAATCGAAACGGGAGCAACATGGTGGACGTCAGAATATCTGTCTGAAAATCAAATGAAACTCAAGACACATCTACTTAAAACGTTTGTTCCGTCAACCGTCCTGGTTTCAGAGAAATCGGAGAAGATTGCCTCATGAACGCACTTTTAAAACAGGGCAGTGGCGTGTCCCCTCGTCTTCGCTGGATTCCAGAGACGCGATTCATGAACATGCAAAAAGAGTGGAATGCCCTCGTTGCCAAAAGTGTGTATCCTTCAATTTTTCTGCGTCACGAGTGGATCAATACCTGGTGGACCGTTTGGGGGGCGGGTAAAACACTCCGGATTCTGATACTCGAGGATCAGGGAGGTAAGCTAAAGATCATTGCGCCGCTATATCAAGACACTCACCGGTCCGCCTTTCAGATTCCCATGAAGGTCTTAAAATTACTTGGTACCGACCAAATTGGTCCCGACCACATGGGATTTATCGTCGATGCAGTCGACGCAGAGGTTTGGGTTGATCAATGTCTTGACTTTCTCTTCAAGGATTCCGAATGGGATCTTTTTAATTTTTCAGACCTGAATCCAAACAATCCACTCTTTACCTATTTCACCGATGACAGGCGTCATTTGATAGGACCCATGATCGTAGATCGCATGCCGTGTCCTTACCTCCCGCTGCCCAAAAGCGTGGAGGAGTACTGGGCTGGTCTGAAGAGTAAACGTCGAAATTTTTTAAAGCGCATCCGCTCCACCATGGCAAAAAATCACTCCATCAGTATGATACAGCCCAAGGATGAACAGGAGATCGAAACGATTCTAATCGCTCTGTATAAGCTGCATGAAAAGCGTGCCGAAGACAAAAACCGATCCAGCGCGTTTGATCTGCACAAAGTACGAGAATTTCATCAGCTTGTGGCTACAGCTTTTTTCCAGTCCGGACTGCTGAGACTCTATGCCCTGCAACTGGATGGACATATCGAAGGCGTGTTTTATGGATTTTCCTCTGACAACAGATTTTACTATTATCAATCGGGATTTAACCCGGATTTTAATCATTTAAGACTTGGCTCGGCTCTCTTGTTGTATGCGATTGAATCTGCCATTACAGAAGGATGTCATACATTTGATTTTTTAAAGGGAGGTGAAGAGTATAAATCCAGATGGACCCAGCACAGCCAGGAGACTGTCGAGATCACTCTGTTTGCATCCAGATTCATCTCCTTAATTCATTATCACAAGACCAGAACCCGGCGATACCTGGGTCATTGGAAACGATCGCTTTTCAAGCAATAAAGCTGATGGAATCGCGAGGTTGAACAGGCCATGAGCAGGTTGAAACAAGCAATCCGAATTGTCATTGCGATGGGTCTCTACTATAGCGGCGGTGTTTGGA
>CAYPUH010000518.1:0-1718 GCA_964413725.1 uncultured Cytophagia bacterium | reverse complement strand
GCTCTGCAACAGATCTGGAACCCCAGGGATGGGATATCTATAACGGATCAGGACGCCTGAATATCCATCGGGCGCTCGAACGAAACAGACAATCCATCACTGAAATCACTTTTCCGCGTTTTGATCAGGGCATACAAGACGACATAGAGATCCGGGGAACAGCCTGGAGCCCCACCATGAAAAGCTACCAGCTGTTTTACGGAGAAGGAGCCAATCCTGAACAATGGACTCCCATCGGACAACCCCAAAACAGAATGGTCATCGATGATGTCCTGGATGTTTGGGAAAACATACCGGAACAGGAAGGCGAATATCTCTTACGGCTGACCATGATCAATAACGATGGCAGTGAGTCCTGGACCAGCGTTCGCGTTTTCGTCGATCATTCAGCCCCTCAAATCTCCGGAGTAAAATTCATACCCATGATCGATGGTGCCCAGCGATCCACCCTGGTTGGGTTCAACACCGATGATCTTTGTGTCGGGCGCATTCTCTATCGTCCGTTGGGGTCGAGCGAGAATTTCAGTATCCTGAATATGCCTTACCGTGCCAGTGAACTCTATCTGAATGTCTCGCAGAATGAACTCTTGGGAGAATACGAGTGTATCTTGCAGGCTGAAAACAGTGTTGGCAGAGTTGCTGAAGATGATAACCAGGGAAATTATTATGTGTTGACACTTGACCAGGCGCCTGTTAACCGGGTGAAATATTCTCCTCTTTCTTACCAGCTACCCGCCGGATACTGGCTTGATCGCACAAGCGATCTCAATGGGAATGGCTTTCCGGAACTGATTATCAATGCCACTGATGAAAGAGGGAATGCCGGTCCGGTTCGTTTTTATGAATTTGACGGGTTGGATTTCAAAGAAAAAGCCGCATCGCCTTATAAATTGATTCCCAGAGATATTTACAAGGATCCTGCGAGCGAAAAAACACTGTTTCTGGGCGGGTATGGCGTAAACAGTTATTTGTATGCCAGCTTGCCTGATGATCCATTTTCTTTGATCGAGGAAAAGATCTGGCTGGGAGATAGTGTCAAAGGCTACTGGGCCAGTCGATTGACAGATATGGATCAGGATGGAGTCTATGAAGTTGTGATAAAAATCAGTGATTATGCTTCCAGTGTATCTCATGAACAGTTTCAAGTGTTTGAATTTGACGGGGCCGGCGGATTCAATGTCGTCGCTGAATTGCCCAACCCCACCAACGGCCAAAACCGGTATGGTGTGCCGCATTCCATCATTGGCGATTTTGATCATGATGGTCACCAGGAAATTTTACTGGGTGACGAGGATGGTGATGTTTTTATCTATGAGGCGATTGCCAATGATACCTGGACCCTGACCTGGCAGGATTCTTTGCCTCTCATGGATGCCATATCCTATTCCGAGACCGGTGATTTTGATGGTGATGGTAACCTGGAATTCATCGTGGGATGCCATTCCAATACAGATGATTTTAATTCTGAATTCGAGTATGACAACCGTCATTGGTTCTTTCGTATTTATAAAGCAACCAGAGATAACCACTATACAAATATTTTTGAGCAGCGCTTTTATGGTGCGGAATCGGCTCGTGATTTTGCCAGTGGTGTATCGAGTGGGGATCTCGACAAGGATGGCAAGGATGAAATTCTACTGTCTCTTTTTCCCGATTTTTACTGTCTCGAACACGTTCAGGGTAACCGGTTTGACTTTACATATTATCGTCATCCCGCC
>CAYPUH010000517.1:0-1739 GCA_964413725.1 uncultured Cytophagia bacterium | reverse complement strand
AATATAACCTTCACTGCCAGGCCACAAGACCAAATCCGGATTCACCGGATCCCACGGACTGCTTAAAAAACTATAAACATCTTCATGCGTATTGGAATTCAAATCCGGAGACAACTGACGCTGAGACCAGCCCCCTTTAAAAGGCGCACTGGCATCATTGCTCTCGTCATTGACATCCGTGTCCGCATGCACCAGCACATAAGACATGAACTGAGGTTTGGTAAAATTTCCATACAAATTGCCGGGATTCGCACGGTCATCACGCTCCCCATCACCAGGACGGTCGGCATCATAGTTGTAATACAACCGCAAGCTGTCGCCACCGGTGGCAAAATCGCCGCCGATATAGTTGCCCCACAGATCACCGGGATAGTGGCTGCCGGTGGCTGGCTCGGCGCGAAGACCGATATACACATCATTTTTTACCTCGGATGACGTATTGGTAAACAACCACTCCAGATAAACCACATCACCCATATCGTCGGTCATAAAAGAGTACGTCCAGCGCTCGATGTCTATACCTACCCACGTCGTGGCATGGTGATAAAGCATCGCACCCGAGGGAATACTCTCATCCACAGGATCTGTACGAGACAATACATCCTGCCAGTTTTTGCGGTCTATCACTTTGCTCGGATGAGGATATTTAAAAACACGTTTAAACGCACCTTCTACCGGTATTACAACATTGACCTGATCGGTAAAACGGTTGTTCGCTGCTTCGGCAACCTTGACCTCACGCGAAATACCTGAAGCTTCCGTCCAATTCATCTTGACCGCCACGTCAACACCAAACGAAGAGAGCATTGAAGTGTTCATATAGTTTTCACCCTGGGGCCAGCCCAGTCCGTCGTCGGTAAACGCTTCATTGGACGTATACCCCATGCGGCCGCCTGTCAGGGTACGGCTGACCTGAGCGCTTACCGCTCCGGTCAGCAACAGGACCGCGAGTAAAAGAATCAAGCCAGTCTTGGCAAATCGATTCATCTTGTTTCCTCCAAAGGTTTTCTGTTGAAACTCGATATAAACCGGTTCTAGAACATAAAGTTAAATCGGACACCATAGAAAATGTCACGCTTGTTAAAGTACATCCACGGGGTAAAATCAGGAAGATCGATATGATCACCCTCGATGGTACCGGGTTTCTCACCCTCTTTAAGAGAGTACATGTATTCTTCCTGTTCATTGCGAAACCATTTATAAGCATTCCAGACGCGACGGTTCGAATAATCATCATCCCCCCAATAGGGCAGATGTTTGTGATCGGTCAGGTTGAACACGTCGACATAGAAAATGGGTTCAATGCTTTTCCACTTGAACAAGCGCTTGGTGAACCGGAGGTCGATTCGCCAGTCTGCTGACCATTGTTTGTTATCCACCACATAGGGAATGCCATCCGGATTCCAGGTAAAGGTCGGGCCGTCTTTGCGCCAGTACAGAAAACCAAAGTCAATGGCTTCCAAAAAGTGATAGCCTGCCAATGCCGGACCGAATTCTGCCGGGGTATGAAAGGTCATATTGGCTTTATAGACCGGTCGCACCTTGGCCTGACTCACACCCATGCTGCGACGTTGCAGGATCTGGGTCGGATCTTCATAGAAACGATAATAGCCATATTCTCCTCTGCTGGAGATCATATAGTTGTAATTGATCCAGCCACTGACCCATTTGTTGCCCGGAAAATCGACATTGACTTCGAATCCGCGAACATCGCGATACTGGTTATTGGTATAGGTTCG
>CAYPUH010000516.1:0-1740 GCA_964413725.1 uncultured Cytophagia bacterium | reverse complement strand
CAGTCCGGCCAGTACAATCACGATCAAACCGACTTTTCGAAAGCCTGTCCAGGCACACATGGCTGTCATGTCCGCATGTTTCGACTTTTGCAAGCTGTTCAACATCATCATACATCTCCCTCCTTGTCAGTTAGTAACGCGAATTGTATAACGTCCCAGTTTGCTCGGTGTGGATTGCCACATCCACACCGTCATACCCGTTGGATTTGGCAATCCAACGGGAGCAGAAGAATGGGAGGTTATTTTCTGCACATTACTTAGTTATTCACATTCTCTTTATCACAATTTCATACGTGTCTCTACGTACCCGGCCTATCTCCATGGCACAACCGAGCACTTGTGTCTCATCATCTCCTTTCTTGTGTATACTCAACGCATTCTAAAATTTCCATCCTGCGGAAAATTTAGAATGCGTTGAGTAGGGCGGGGCTACCGGACCACTTCCAGGTCCGCCGGACATCCGATCCAATCCTTGCGAGACGGGAAATCCACGGTCACATATTTCCCAAGAAATCCTGTCTTTTTCACACGACCAATTTCTTCAGGTGTAATTCCCTGCCAGTCTGCACATGGGGCAGTTACCAGGGGTTTCACGCGCACCTGATCACCAACTTGCAATGACGGTGTGACCATTGGAGTCGGAGTTGACTCCGAGGCCGGTGTAATCGTTGGTATCGGCTCAGGAATGGGGCTTGGCGTTGGTATTGGAGTCGGTGTAGGCGGCAGAACCGGTAATGCGATACGCTCAGGTTCCCCCTGGGCCTGCGCTCTACTGGCTTGAATTTTGGGGATTGCCCGTAATGCCGCCTCATGCAGCAGACGGTAGTGTTCCGGATGTGCCTGTTTCCATTGTCCACTGGTGACAAGGACAACAGGAACTTTGACAGTTTTTACAGAAAAATCGTGCATCCGCTGAATTAACCCCATAAACTTTCCTTTGGGGTGTATATAGGCAAATTCATACACAGGATTTCCCTTATATTCGATCAGCGCAAAATCCACATCATCAATATCAGCCAGTTCAAAGGCGATGGAATTGTCATTGGCTTCCCGAATTAAGGTATCATGCACTCCACTAATGAGAATCACTCCATCTACTTCGTCTCTATCCAGCGCCGTTAACCCGTCTGCGCCATGTAACGGCTTTGTTGGGGTCAACTTGTAATCCAAATCCACAGAGCAAAACGCGTTCCAGGTAAAAAACGATTCAGATTCCCGTTCGCCGGAAGCAATGGTGTGTTTTCCATAATCCAAATCTCTAATTTTTTGAAGATACCCGCCGGCCAGTGTATCGCGGATGATGAGAAGCACCATTTCAGAGTACAGTTTCTCAATAATGATTACATCGTCCATCTCTCCCCGGCTCAGAAGCACGTCTAATTGAATAATCGCTGCATCCGCCTCACCGCGTATCAACCGTTCTATATTCTCCAGAGACCCTGAAGATGGAAGGAGTTCCACCTCCATAGCCTCCTGAAGCTGGGTCGCAATCACGGTTCCATAAATGCGATGATATGCTTCGTGTTCATGTCCCGTACTCAGCCTTAATCCATCTGCGTACACATCACCGGACAGAGCGCAGGTGATCAAGAGGACAAAACAACACATGATCAAGGACTTCAACATAGCCTTCCTCCCTCTTTTTCTTTCAATATTATTCGATTTTTTTCATCTCTTCCGGGCACCCGAGCCAATTTTTCTGAGATGGAAATTCCACAATCAGATATGTTCCTCTGAAAT
>CAYPUH010000515.1:0-1747 GCA_964413725.1 uncultured Cytophagia bacterium | reverse complement strand
TATGTGTTCTGACCTTAAATCAAGTCTGGGGATTGACCATCGAGGAGGTGTCTCCGTCACCCCATGCGGTTGCTGTGGATCCTGCCAGCGTTATCCGGGTGACCTTTGATCAGCCTCTTGATCCTGCCTCGATTCAATCCACCAGCATGACTGTCCATTCGAGTTTTAATGGCAAATTGCAGGGTACTCTGAATTTATCTGCCGATCAGATGTCCCTGCTCTGGATTCCGGATAAAATGCCAGAGGCCAATGCCCTGATCACAGCAACACTTGTTTCTGCGAGTTCACAGTCAGGGTCGAGTATAGATTCCTATAGCTGGACGTTCATTCCCGGTCCATATCAGGGCGCAGCACAATTTGATACCCGTACCTATGCAACGATCGATGCCCCTACGAGCGTTGCTTCGGCAGACTTTGACCAGGATGGTGTCAATGATTTGGCTGTAACCGGTCAAAGGAATGGGCAGCCGGTTGTCGTGATGCTTTCCTGGAGAGAGGGTGAGTTTATTGAAATCGCTTCGGCACCCATACCCCTGCGGACTCGGCCGATCAAAGTCGGAGATATGAACAATGACGGCATTCCGGATCTGCTCCTGATCCATCGGGGGCTATCAAAATATGAGCTCAATCAATTCTCCACGTGTTTTGTCAAACCCGGGCCTGTTCTGGAGATCGGCCAAACCCTGCAAGTCGAGGGTGCCAAAGCCGAACCGCGATCCGGTTCTCTGGCTGACTTTGACAATGACGGAGATCTCGATATTGCCATTCTCAAGAGGATGAATCCCAGCGGAAACAATGCCATCGAATTATTTTACAATAATGGTCAGGGGCGCTATGAAAGACAACATGTTTTTTGGAATGATTATCGGGCTGAATCTCTGGATGCCTCGGATTACTCGCTGGACGGCTATCTCGATATTATCGCGACACGCCAGGGCGGTGGTCCTGTGGTTGCAATGTTTGAAAATGGTAAATCCTTTCCGCAATTCATCGATGCACCCGATATCACGTTTTCTCTTGATCCGCCCAGCGATTTCGAAGCCGGTCTGACGTTTGATACGAACGGCAATGGATTACCCGATGTTTTGGCCTGCGAACTCAACAGCAACGCCGTTTATGTCTACCGGCACCAGGGTCTGCTGAATGGCGAACCCATCTACACCACCAACCCTGCTGTTTATACAGCCAGTCCAGCGCCGAATTGGATGTTGTCCGGGGACGTGGATTCTGATGGCGATATGGATGTTGTCGTGATGGGAAGCAGCGAAAGCGAGATCTCTGTTCTTTTAAATGACGGATCAGGTCACTATTCCAATCGTATTCCCTATAAAGTGCCTGAAAATGCCCAATTATTAACGGTTTCGGATTTGAATGACGACGGTGCCCTGGACATTGCAGTGGTCTCGGAGGGGAATCAGTTGTCTGTGCTCTGGAATCAACTCAACGGCAACACCCCACCCGGGAGTCCGGATTTGGTTTTTCCTGTGCAGAACGGGTTTACTCTGGCAGATCCGCCGGTTTTGAGTTGGCGCAATGCACCCGATCCGGATGGCGATCCGTTGCATTTTCGGGTCAAGGTGTTTGATTTGCGCAATCCCGAAAATGAGATTTTGATCGATTCCCGGCAACTGCCTCAACGTTTTACGCCTTTGCCGCCTGTGGGTTCGGCTGACATTCAACAGGTCAGCGTGACCGTACCCGAACTGGCTGACGGGGATTATGCCTGGACGGTTCAGGCATTCGATGG
>CAYPUH010000514.1:0-1758 GCA_964413725.1 uncultured Cytophagia bacterium | reverse complement strand
GTTTCGCGTCGGATGGCCGTCACGACAATGAAGAGATAGCCTGTAGTTTTGCACATCCGGATCGATGGGGAGGGCGACTTGAAGACGTTTGCGAGTCCACAAAAAGGCACCGGACTGGTCCCGTTCCGCCTGGTAGGCGCCTTTTATCAGAAAAGCCTCAGAGTCTGTGCCCGGTGTAATGACCAAAGGAAGCGTTGCCGGGATACGCCCTGATTCCCGCAGCCCAGCGCCACGAAATCGTACGATAGAGGGATCTCCCCCGGGTTGAAGGGGAACCGGCAAACGAAGTCGATTGGCGGGGCGGGTATAATCAATGTTCCGAATAAGTCCTGAGTCGGCGGGGCGGTTGTTGACGGTTGATTTCCATGCATGTCGGCCGGGTTGCCCGCTGTCAGGCGCTAGTCTGCCGGTGAGAATGATGCCACACGAGTCTTTATCAGGTTCAATTGTTACGGTTCGAGCAAGTGTCTCGACTTGTACCCACTCGATACGATGCGGATGGGGAGGGCAGGACAGGATATGAACCTTCGGAATGCCCGTGATAGCACCGGTACCCTGATGCAGGGGGAAGAAGAGATATTCGCCGTCTGACGATATGGGTTGGGGGGGGGCATCATCGACGGCCGCGAAAAAGGTCGTTGTGCGAAACTTGTTTTCTTCTCGGGATAGCTCGAATTGTGAGCGTATAATCCGATATGTAATGTGGTCGGAACGAACCGGGCTTTGCACCCGGAGAGTGGAAGGAGGATAGGCATCGCGGAGATACTTGTCTTCCGGTCGCTGGAAGGTATTAGTTGAGGGATCATCGACAAACGCCTGACCGTTCCATGGCGAATCGAAGCCGGTTTGGATGCGGATGCGTTCGTGCCAGCCGACCAGACGCGCTGATCGGAAGTCTGGAATCGGATGCCCCTGTCCATCGAAGGTCACATCAATCGATCGCCCGCCGGCGATGGGTTCGGGCATGGGGATATACCAGGCTGGACGATCGGGAACAGAGATCCGACGACCCTCCACTTCAACCATGACATAGTCTGCTGCGCAGCCCGGATGGATAAAGAGAAAGGGTGCACCCCCGGGAGGCGCCCGAAGTGTGCGCTGCACCCGGTTGGTTTCCCAAGGGGTTATGCGATACAGAGTAAGAACCCGGGCATCTAGAAAGGGCGCAAGGTCATACGGATCTGCCTGCAATGCGTGGACGGGGCTCAGATTGTAAGACATGCGGAGCTGTCCGAGATCTGCGTCCCGCCAATTCACGGCAACTTGATTGACCGGATCCAAGTCTACATTATCAAGAAAATACAGGCTGTACCCGTTCCTTTGCAGCCGGTCCAGGACTTGCGCAATATCTCGACTTTTCGGGATATTGCGCAACTCCTGCAATCGCACGACATTGCGCTTTGAGTAGGCCGCCAGAATGTTCCGAAGCTCGCGGTTGACAAGCAGCAGGCCGTCCGCAGGAACCCGGCGATCGATTTGTTTTGCAAACCGAATGGCGTCTTGATGAGAGAACCTCGCCTGGCGCCAGGCATTGCGAAGGAAATCGAAATCAAAAGGCGAGATGGCAACCGCAACTACGCATAAGGATGCCCATACCGTGCGTCCGGATTTCAGTCGGAGCAGACGTGCAGCAAGAAGACACGAAAGTTCGTACACCCCAGTGGCCAGAAACAGGCCGTAGGGGAAATAGAGGAAAAACATGTGACGCAGGTCGGCATTGCCCCACTGGACATAAAAGGAGGTATGCAACACCATAAG
>CAYPUH010000513.1:0-1761 GCA_964413725.1 uncultured Cytophagia bacterium | reverse complement strand
CATTATCTCTCTTTCTATCAAAAATTTGGGGAAAAGCCAGATGGATCTACGAAAAAAGATTAAATCGCGCGACGCTGTTGTGGGGGTGGTGGGGCTCGGCTATGTGGGGTTGCCGCTGTTGATCGAGTTTGCCAATGAAGGGCTGAAAACCATTGGATTCGACATCGATCCCAAAAAAGTAGAGTCTTTGAGCGCCGGAAAGAGCTACATCAAACACATCGCCTCCGAGCGAATCGCACTGATCCGGGATCAGCATGGCGCTGAATTTACCATAGACTTTGACCGGGCTTCCGAACCGGATGTGTTGCTGCTGGCGCTGCCTACGCCTTTGGATGAACACCGTGAACCCGACCTGTCCTATATCACACAAACGGCTGAGACCCTGAAACCGGCATTGCGACGAGGACAGATGGTGATTCTGGAGAGCAGTACCTGGCCGGGCACCACGCACGAGGTGCTGGCACCGATCCTCGAGGAGTCGGGCCTCAAAGCCGGGACCGATTTTTATGTGGCCTTTTCACCGGAACGGGAGGATCCCAACAATCCCACATACACCATTCGCACTATCCCCAAGGTGGTGGGCGCGGATGAGCCCGAGGCACGCGAATGCGCCATCGCCCTCTATGACATCATCACCACACCTGTGCCGGTGTCCAGTACCCGCGTGGCCGAATCCGCCAAGCTGCTGGAGAATATCTTTCGCAGCGTCAATATCGCACTGGTCAATGAGATGAAAACCATCCTGGACCGCATGGGTATCGATGTGTGGGAAGTGATCGAGGCCGCCTCCACCAAGCCTTTTGGTTTTATGCCCTTTTATCCCGGGCCGGGACTCGGCGGACACTGTATTCCCATCGATCCCTTTTATCTCACCTGGAAAGCACGGGAATTTGACATGCCCACCCGCTTTATCGAGCTGGCGGGGGAGATCAATACCAATATGCCTTATTTTGTGGTGCAAAAGACCATCGACGCCCTCAACACCCATCAAAAGAGCGTCAACGGCTCAAGGATTTTGATACTGGGCGTGGCCTATAAAAAGGATGTGGATGATATGCGCGAGACACCTGCGTTTCATCTGATGGAGGAATTGCGGGACCGCGGTGCGACTCTGGAGTATTACGATCCCTATGTTGCCACTCTGCCACCGACACGAAAATATCAGATGGACATGAGCACCATCGAGCTCACGGCAGAGACCGTCAGCCAATACGATGTGGTCCTGATCGTGACCAACCACACCGATGTGGATTACGACCTGGTCCGCACGCATGCCAAACTCATCGTCGATACACGCAATGTCTATCGCGATGTCGATGATGAAAAGATTATAAAGAGTTGAGGGAAAAGCATGTGGCTGGCTGTGTAACGCCCACCCTCTGCCCCAAACTCCGTTTGGGATGGAACAAGCCGGCGACACTCTGTTTCGCCGGAATCCGCAGAGCCTGCAACTTGTCACAGAGAAACGGTCTGTTGAGTTCAACCTGATGGACCCATATTCGGAGGACGTTGTTTTGTCAAAAAATTTTGCTTTGATCGGAGCCGCCGGATATATTGCGCCGCGGCATATGATGGCCATCAAGGACACCGGCAACCATCTGGTGGCAGCAGTGGATCCCCATGATTCGGTGGGGATCCTGGACCGGTATTTTTATGACGTGGATTTTTTTACCGAATTCGAACGTTTTGACCGGCATATCGAAAAGCTGCGGCGGCTGGGCCCGGAAAAGGCCATCCACTATGTGACCATCTGTTCGCCCA
>CAYPUH010000512.1:0-1776 GCA_964413725.1 uncultured Cytophagia bacterium | reverse complement strand
GCCCCAGAGTCCGTTCGAATAAATCATCACAAAGCTGCTCGAATTTTGACCGGGTCAACGTCATGTTGAGATGCTTGGGTCCGGTATCCGTTGCGGTCACAAATGGAAGGTTGATTTCCGTTTGTGCCGTGGATGAGAGTTCCATCTTGGCCTTTTCAGCAGCCTCCTTGAGACGTTGCAAAGCCATAGGATCTTTGGACAGATCGACACCTTCCTGTTTCAGGAATTCATCGACCATCCAGTCGATTACCCGTTGGTCGAAATCATCTCCACCCAGATGGGTATCGCCATTCGTGGCCTTGACTTCGAAAACGCCATCGCCAATCTCGAGAATAGAGATATCAAACGTACCACCACCCAAATCAAAGACGGCAATTTTTTCATTGCTCTTTCTGTCCAATCCGTAGGCAAGAGAGGCCGCCGTCGGCTCATTGATGATTCGCTTCACATTGATACCGGCAATTTCTCCGGCCTCTTTGGTTGCCTGACGCTGACTGTCGTTAAAATAAGCCGGTACCGTAATGACAGCATCGCTTACCTTCTCACCCAAATAGTCTTCGGCGGTCTGACGCATCTTTTGCAGAATCATCGCCGAAATTTCCTGAGGGGTATACTCTTTATCATCGATCTGTACCTTTGCCAGATCATTTGCCCCTTTCATCACTTTATAGGGTACTTCTGAAATCTCTGTCCCAACCTCTGAATGACGACGACCCATAAAACGCTTGATCGAATAGATCGTTTTGTTGGGATTGGTGATGGCCTGGCGCTTTGCGACCTGACCCACCAGCCGTTCACCCGATTTGGAAAACGCCACCATCGACGGAGTGGTACGCCCCCCTTCAGAATTGGGGATTACCACAGGCTCTCCGCCTTCCATAACGGCGACACAAGAATTCGTCGTACCCAAATCAATTCCAATTATTTTACCCATAAAAAAAATCTCCTTTCACTCCACCTATGACTGTCAGGACACATCTTTCCCGATCGTTTATCGTGGCCTGTTTTCCTGATTGATTGCTTTGTTTTGTTTGTAAACAATGCAAGAGTCGTGCCAGATCACCCCAGGAACAAGTCAAGCCATTAACAAACAAGCACATAGACCTCAGATCTATGTGCTTGTCGTGTCTCAGACGGCATAGAATATCCGTCATTTTGTCATATTTTTAGCCGATTTGACAGTTTCCAGGCAGCTGCCTGTGCTTTATCGGTCTTTTCTGCCGGTTTGGCAGATTTGTCGGGTTTCGTTTTGCCTTCAGCGGCTCTCGGATTTTTAGTCGGCAATATAAAATCCAGAGCCTTTGAAAATCAACCCCGCACCCCCGCCCATACGACGTTGAACGGGTCCACCTCCTGTGTACATCTGGTCAGTAGGCGGTCATTTATAGACTGCAACACTTTGATTTTCTACATGAGGAACATGCATATTCACACGCGGGCACCTTGATGATTTCTCCTGTGCACAAATCCACGGTTACCCATAACACTGACGCTTCGGCCGGCATCGCCGGCCGAAGCAATGACACTTTCTGATCAACATTCATCCAATTAATCGGATTCAGGCATTCTCAGGGCAGCGAACAAGCTCACGGAACCACGCTTGATTCGGAACAAGACGATATCATTTGGCTCAACTGAACTCAACGCTTCGTTAAAGTCTCCAATGTCCCTGACCGGCTTTCTGTTGACGGCAATGATCAAATCACCCTCCTTCAGTCCCTCACGGTCTGCAATGGAGGTCGGTTTCACATCAGCCACAAGCACACCGTCTTCATC
>CAYPUH010000511.1:0-1814 GCA_964413725.1 uncultured Cytophagia bacterium | reverse complement strand
GATCTGAGCCTGCTGTCGGATTATCTTCCGCCGGTGAACGCCTATCTCGAAGGCAACGCCAAAAAACCCGCCACCATCCATTCCGACGCCTTTGTCAACGTCTGGTTTCAATCCCTGCCGGTACTGAGAATCCTGGGCATCAAAACCATCATCCCCAAATCCCTGCGCAGGGTGATTGTGCCACAACTAGCCCTTTCCGCCGGAACCGACGCCAAACAACTGAAAAACATCAAAACCTATCTGGATTTAGCCACTATGCTGCGTTTTCGCTGGGAAATTGCGATTGGCGATTCGATGGTCAACCCGGAGGATTTTTTGAAGCAGGTCAAACGCCTGTCCGGTATTGTGAAGTATCAGGATCAGTACATCTTTATTGACAAAAAGGAGATGGAAAAATTGCTCAGAGCCGCCAACAAAGACGTGCCGGAGTTCTCGCCCATTGACATGCTGCGCATCAATCTGGAAGAACGCTACAAAGAGATGCCGGTGGTGGTGTCGGAGCAGATCAAAAAGGTCATGGCGAAGCTATTCAAAGTCAAAAATTTCAGGCCGCCCAAAAGCCTTCAAGCCGACCTGCGCCCTTATCAGGAACGGGGTTTCCGCTGGCTCTATCACAACAGCCAGATCGGATTCGGCTCGATTATCGCTGACGACATGGGATTGGGCAAGACCGTGCAGGTTATCACCCTGCTGCTGAAAGATAAAGAAACCGCCAAACCCAAACATCCGTCTTTAGCGATTGTGCCGACCACCCTCCTGACCAACTGGGAACGGGAATGCCAGAAATTCGCGCCGTCGCTGACCACCTCAATTTATCACGGCACCGAGCGCAAGCTGAACACCGACTGCGATCTGGTGTTGACCACCTACGCCATCGCCCGCAATGAAGTCACAAAGCTGAAAAAGCTGCCCTGGCATGTCGTGATTTTGGACGAGGCCCAGAACATTAAAAACCCCGCCGCCAAGCAGAGCAAAGCCATCAAATCTCTCCCGGCGGATATACGCATCGCCATGACCGGAACGCCGGTAGAGAACAGTCTGATGGAATATTGGAGCATCATGGATTTTCTCAATAAAGGGCTGCTCGGCACGATGGCAGGCTTTAAAAAGGATTTCGCCGTGCCGATTGAGAAATTCAGAGATCAGCAACAGCTTGACCGCTTTCTGACGGTGACGTCGCCCTTTATTATGCGCCGCGTCAAATCCGATAAATCCATCATTCAAGATCTGCCGGACAAAATTCGGATTGACGAATACTGCACCCTCACCACTGAACAGGCCGCCATCTACCAAAATATCGTCGAACAGACGATGAAGACGATTGAAGAATCCGAAGGCATCGAGCGCAAAGGGCTGGTGCTCAAGCTGATTCTGGCGCTCAAGCAGATCTGCAATCATCCCTGCAATTATCTCAAAAGCGGCAAGCCTGAGCTTGCCCGTTCCGGCAAAGCCTTGATGCTGAAAGACTTATTGGAAAAGATCCTGGAACGCCGGGAAAAGTGCCTCATTTTCACCCAATACAAAGTGATGGGCAACCTGCTGCAAGAGATGTTGGGCAGCCAATTCAAGACCGAAGCCATCTTCCTGCACGGCGGAACCACCCGTAAAAAGCGCGACGAGATGGTCAACGCCTTCCAGAACGACAGCAGAACGAAAATCTTCATTCTCTCCCTCAAAGCAGGTGGAACCGGCCTCAATCTAACCGCCGCCAATCATGTCGTCCACTATGATTTATGGTGGAATCCTGCCGTCGAAGTCCAGGCCACCGACCGCGCCTTCCGCATTGGCCAGGAGAAAAACGTCAACGTCTATCG
>CAYPUH010000510.1:0-1815 GCA_964413725.1 uncultured Cytophagia bacterium | reverse complement strand
CCTTTGAAACGCGTCGGCAGGATAAACTGGCCCGCTTTTTCAGTGGCTGGCAAACCCGGCTCATTCACAAACGATTGAGACATGAACTCGTTGATCAACTTCAACTCATGGGGGGCACTCTTGTTGAATCGAGTGACTCGCTTCTCTTCGACCTCTCCAGAATTACACCGGTAAAAATGTTGGAAAACAAACAGATAAAGGGATATCCCCTTTTCGCGTTTATCGAACTACAGGATGCCCGCATCGAAAAGGGGAATATCCGTATTCCCGTTCGGCTCCGCAATCCACTGCGTCATCGCAAAGGAAGCCGATAATGTCTTTCTGGATATGATTTCAACGTGAATCACGACCAATGCTGCCATAACCGAGTCCCGTTGATCGAATTCTGTGATGGCCCTCTCATATTTTCTCTTTGTCACCGTCTCCCGGTCGAACAGCACATTTGATGGATAGATGTGAATGTTTACTGACTCGACGCCTTTTGAATTTTAGGATTCGTAAAGGATATGATTTTGCCTGGTGAGGGTTTTGATATATTTGCAATTGTTTGGTTTTTTTCTTGCATTCACCGTAAAAAATATGTAGTTATAATAGGACACACGTTTGTTATTCGTGTTTTGGCAAGTCTTTATACTCGATCCTGGGGCGGTGTGTTTAAATTGCCATCTGTGAGACCATCGTGTGGTCATTCCAGGGTATGTGTTGGATTTGCTGAATTCGAACAAATTCGGAGTTTTTTTTTATGCGGCCTCTTTGTGCGCGCACCCTTCCTGTCTTGACTTCTGACTGCTTTTTATAGTCAATGGCTTACAGATGCTCCTCTCTGTCTCCATCTACAAATCAGCAAGTCGTCGGTATACTTTTTACAGCTGGACCCATAGGATGACGGGTTTAATTGATGGGGAAATTTCTATGAATCATGAGACCAACAATTTTCAACCTTCAGAGTTCGAGCCCGAACCGCAGTCAACACAGGATATCCTCGATTTTGCCGCTGCATTGACTGCACAGGATTATGAAACCCTTTTGGATGAGGTGAGGGCCGGAAACTCGCGCGATTTCCTTCGATTGCGTCTTGCCTATACACATTCTGAATATTATCAGCCATATGATAAAACATTGAGCGAGAAACACCGGGACATGACCCGGATGATTGAGTCGGGAGAATTTCGAACTGCTCTCGAGACCGCTTCAGACATTCTGACGATAGTCTTTACCGATATCAGAAGTCATCTCTATAGCGGGTTTATCTACGAACAACTCGACAATCAGACGCTGAAACGATATCACTATGATATTGTCGAAGGGTTGCTCTCTTCCATTCTTACCCATGGTAATGGCACAACACCCTATTCCGCCTATGTGGTCATCAGTACACTTGAAGAGCATGAGTTACTGGATTGGCAGGGGTTTGAGATGATCCATCAGCGGTTGACGCGGCAAGGAGAAAATCATTACGATGTTCTCCTGGTTCAGCCGAGAAGAGGCGGGAATCAGCAGGAGCTTTATTTCAATATCGATTTACCCTTTTCACGGATTGACAAGTTGATTCAATAACGGGGATTGTCTATCCATCCGTGAAGAAAAAATTTGGCTTGTTTTTTAACTATATACGTTATCCTTAACCATTTTGCTGTCACGTCCATCCCTGCCATTTGACCTTTCGATAAAAAGATATTTGAACAAGATCTGCATCCAAGCCTTGCTGACACTTGAACCCATGTTCGACAGTCATAGGCATTTTTAAGCCTTACTGCCATAGTTAAATTAAATATTTTCAATAAAAATCACTTAAAATCTCGTCAATTTTGTAGG
>CAYPUH010000509.1:0-1829 GCA_964413725.1 uncultured Cytophagia bacterium | reverse complement strand
GGTTTTATTTTGTTATCGACACAATGATAGAACGAGTCATTTTTTATGAGATGGGAGCAGATCACAGAAGAGGGTTCTTGTCCGCGTCGACGTTCCAGGCGAAACGTGCCGTAACCAGAGCCTGGTGCTTTCCAGCTGAGGTGGACATTGGGTTGAATCCACACAGCCTGAAAGTCAATGACGTTGACCGATGCCGTGCCACCGTATTCAAATGCGCCCAGGTCTGGGGCCTTGTCTGAGTAGGGTAGACCGAGATCTTTGCCCGCATCCACAGCCGGACTGAGGGCTGTCAGAGAGAAATCGTGTTGATCTGGATTGGTGAAATGCGGGGAACCGGTAACACTGAACGGATCTGTAATCCCATCTGTTTTTATTGGTGCGGGATGATAGAGATTGTGATCGGCAGCAATATTACTGGGTCCGGATTCCAGATGGATATGACGAGTCCCTGGGGCTCGCACCAGTATATTGTTGATAATGTCTACCTGATCTACATTGCCACCAATATCGATTGCGTCTGCATCATTGTTCACCAGGGTATTATGATGAATATGGACATTTTGGATGGTGCTCCAACCATGAACAACGATGCCGCTTCCGGCGTTATTGAAAATGACATTCCTTCTCAGGGTGATATTTTGGACTTTGGCCGGACCCATGTCGGCTCCTGCTCCAACAATAATTCCGGAGCGGTCTTTTGAAGCATAGATCGTGTTATTTTCCACAATCACATCCTGGATCAGGCGTTCATATCCCGACGGGTCTTCGGGTCGCTGTTCCTCATAAATATGGATACCATACCCCGACATGCCAGAAATGACATTGTTGCGGATGGTGTTGTGTGTGCCTTCTTGGAGATAGATTGCATGTCCTTGAGTGCCCAGATTGTTTCCATCCAACTGAATCAGATTGTTTTCGACCAGATTATAGTCGCCTGTGAGCATAATGGCAGCATAGCCAGCCGTACCGATGAATTTGTTGTTCCTCAATTCAACATGATGGGAACGACCGTTCCAATTGACGTTATACATTTCTTTGCCATTTGCAAAGGTCAGTCCATTGACCCGCACATACGCGGCATCGATGATCAAACCGCGGTTGCCATTGGTAAAACGCGGTGTTTCCTGTTGGTATGCCAATAGAGTGAGATAGCGGCTATCTTTACCACCCATCCCGTCACCACCTCGGATCCAGATTTCCCCTTCAGAATATGTCCCCCCCCGGATCAGGATTGAATCTCCGGGGGAAGCCTGGGCTACAGCGTATGAAAGGGTGGACCATGGCGTCGATAGCGTTCCAGGATTGGAGTTACTTCCGTTAGGGGCGATTACATAAGAAGCCCCTGAAAGTGTGTTGCTGATCACAAGTAGTATTATAATTGCTAGTCTATTTAGAACAATCATCGTTAACTCCTTCATAAAGTCCTTACTGGATTATCGTAACACCGTAAGCTTTTGAGAACAAGAAGAAACGCCATCATTGACGGTTATAAAATAGACGCCCGACGGTACACGACGACCACGAAGATCGCGACCCTCCCAATTCAGTTGGTGTCTACCAGCCTTCATTTGGGTTTTGTTCGTCCAAATTATTTCCCCGGTAACTGAATAAATTGTAAAGGTCAGGTCTGCAGAGCGCGGGAGGGTATAGGGAATCTTAATGCCCGGGTTGGCTGGATTGGGGTAGCCCGGCAGCAGCTGGAATGAATCTGGTGTACCCTCATCCGTCGATGGCGCGGGATCTACTGCTGTGATGGATGTGACCGAAATCCTTTCAGGTTTTGTGGAATCCAAGATGATTTTTCGGTCATCCCATTGCAAGGTCTGTTG
>CAYPUH010000508.1:0-1834 GCA_964413725.1 uncultured Cytophagia bacterium | reverse complement strand
TAGGCATCAATATTTTCTATTTGGCCAGGTAGATATGGATGAGGTGTCAGGGGATTGATTCTGATGGAGGCGCCTACCAGTCTGGCTTTCTCCAGATCAATCGTCCAGTCCAGCGGCTCTCCGGTCGAGTCCGGATCGGACTCTGAAGGTTTCACGAGGGCATTCACATTCCAGGTCTCCTCGGTCACCTGAATCAGATGAACGGAGAGAGAATCCAGCTCGAGAAGCTGAATGTCCACCTGTTTTTTCAATAACTGACGAGGATTCAGGTTAAACATCAATCGGGACAATGTTAAAAGAGTATCTCCGGCGGAGTAAAGGACAATATCCTGCAAGACAAAATGTGTCAGCAAATTCCCCTCGATGCGCCCAAGCTCGAGTGAGCCGTTCAGAGCGGAGGCCACCTGACGCTCTATCTGATGCCCCAGCCAGGATTTAAAGACACGGGTCTGGGACGCTCCGATGAGCAATGCCAGTAAAACCACACTGCCAAGCAAAAGGATCAATACAATTCGACGTATCACTTTCAAAATGACTGCCCCACGCTGATAAATATTTGAGGTGTCTTGACCGGATCAAACACCGGGACCCCGACATCCAGCCGGATGGGCCCGATGGGGGTTCGGTAGCGCAAACCGGTTCCGACAGCATATCGAATCTGGTCCCATCGGAATCCCATCAATTGACGCCACACATTACCCGCATCCATAAAGATCACCCCGGATATGGGTGAAAAAAGCGGAAACCGGCTTTCCAGGGAGCATTCGACCAAACTGTTGCCCCCCAGGGGTTGATTTTCCTCTCCCAGCGGACCCAGCCCCGAGCGGGACCATCCGCGCACCGAATTGCTCCCACCCGCATAAAACCGCTCCTCAATGGGTGTGATTCTCGAGTTTCCGATCGTTTTCATCCCCCCCACCTTGAATTTTGCAGCGATAACAACAGCAGCAAGGTCCAGATACCGTCTGGATTCTACAAGAACCGAGACATAGTGAAAATCGCTATTGAACCCCAAACCAGAGAGAGAGATCGAACCGGCGAAATACCATCCCGATCGGGGGAAAAACAACGGTGTTGAAGAATCAAAAGAAAACCCCCATGTGGCACTGGACTTGTTGTAAAGGGTCACATCGGAATTGTCCAGTGCCTGCCGACGGGTTTGTGTGCTGATATTGAGATAATCCTGTTCCAGCGAATATTTAAGATAGATTTCCAATGGCGACCTGAAGGTCTGCTGATAGATGGCATGGCTTCCGACACGATCCACCGTAAATCCCGGTTCCCTCTCCCGACGATAGAACGGATTGATAGAAATCCGGGCAGACGGAAAGATGAAATTCGGTTTGATCCACTCTGCGTCCAGATTATACGGCTCGAGATAGGAATGCTTAAGAGACAACCTGAGTTTTCGGTCTCGTCCCAATACACCCAGCCGCTCTGTTTGAGCAAACACTCTGATCCGATCCTCTCGTCCATAACCCGCTCCCAGTCGAAGAGTGGTCCTGGGAGCTTCCTTGACCCTGATCTGAATGGGCAATCGACGCCCCAGCAATGAGTCCATTTGAGCCCGAACCACCACATACCGAAACAACCCCATCTGGTAAATCCGGCGCTGAGTCTGCACCAGCTCCTGTTCACTGAAAATCTGTCCGGATTTGAACGTTACCTGACGCCGGATGGATGAAGCCGGAATATATTGGTTCCCGACCACGCGAACATCTCCGAATTCACACAATGGCCCCAGATAAACGCGATACACGATATCCACCAGATGGGCGCTTCTGTCCTGCAACAATTCGGTCGCAACGATCGCAAAGGGATACCCGCGTTCGAT
>CAYPUH010000507.1:0-1836 GCA_964413725.1 uncultured Cytophagia bacterium | reverse complement strand
CCCTTTAATCGCGCCCTGGCCAATAATCGCTCGGCCGGGTCAGCTTTCAAGGTGTTTACCTATATGGCTGTCCTGGACAAAAATGTCGCCGAACCCACGACGGTTTTTGTCGATGAGCCGGTGAGTTACAAGCTGTCGACCATGACGTGGACACCACAGAATTTCGACAGAGAATTTCATGGGCCCATGATTTTAAAACAAGCTTTGGCGCAATCACGTAATGTGATCGCTGCCAAGCTCATCAACCTGGTCAAACCAGAGGTTACGATTGACTATGCGAAACGCATGGGGATTACGAGCGATATGGAACCCAATCCTTCGATCTCTCTGGGGGCTACGGGTGTCTCTCCCATGGAGATGGCTTCGGCATATGGGACTATTGCCTCTCTGGGGATATATCGTGAGCCATTTATGTTAACCCAGACAAAATCGGTCACCAACCAGGTGATCGATGTGTTTTCTAATACCAGTGAGCGAGTCGTGGATCCTCAGACAACTTTTTTACTCCTGGATATGATGAGGGGGGTTGTAGAGTCGGGCACTGCACAACGGATTCGGCATTCAGGATTTGATCTGCCGTGTGCGGGTAAAACCGGAACGACCAATGATTACCGCGATGCCTGGTTTATCGGCTTTACTCCGGATCTGGTCGTGGCGGTCTGGGTAGGATTTGATGATAATCGAAAAATGATCAACAAGTATGGTGCCGGGATAACCGGATCGTCCGGTGCTCTGCCTATATGGATCAATTTTATGAAAGAAACGCTCGAGGACACACCCTATACAGAATTTCCCATACCCCAGGGAATCAATTTCAAAGTCGTGGACCCGCGTACTGGCAGCGGAGCGATGCCCGGAGGTCCCAGTATTAGAGTGGCAGTACGCACAACTGACGGATAGGAGGGAGATGAGACCATCATTTAAAATTGCAGGCCTTGGTGAAGTCTTGTGGGATCTCTATGAGGATGAGAAATTTTTAGGCGGTGCCCCGGCCAATTTTGCCGCCCATGTAAATCAGGCAGGGGAATATGGAATTATCCTGAGTCGTATTGGCAATGACAAGCTGGGCGATCAGTTAATGCATGAACTGATCTCGCGTAATCTCGATGTCTCGGGGATTCAAATCGACCAGGTCAAGGCGACGGGTACGGTCCGCGTACACCTTGATAAAGACGGATTACCCTCTTTTGAGTGCACTCATGATGTGGCATTCGATTTTATGTCTTTTAACGATGTTTGGTATCCTTTTGCACAGCAGCTCGATGCAGTATTGTTTGGTACCCTCGCACAGAGAAACGCGACGTCAAGGAAAGCCATTCAGGAATTTCTCAATCATACTCCCCATGCGATCAAAATTTTCGACATCAATTTGCGCGGATGGTCAGCCACCACAGAAAAAATTGTCATGGATTCCTGTACCCTGGCCAATATCATTAAACTCAATCAGGATGAATTGACCCAACTCAAAACAGCATGGCCTGGTTCTGAAGATGAGAGCGAGTATCTGCAAGAATTGCTGGGCAGGTTTGATATTGAACTGGCAGCTTTGACTCTTGGCGAAAATGGATCCCTTCTCGTTTCTAAAGATGAGGTGGTGGATCATCCTGGATTTTCTGTGCGCACGATCGATACCACGGGTGCAGGTGATGCGTTTGCTGCGGGTATGGTCATAAAATATTTGGAAAAGGCCACCCTGTTCGATATTGCAGATTTTAGTAATCGTCTCGGTGCTTTTGTGACCACCAGCAAAGGAGCGGTGCGAGTGTGGACATTTGAAGAAATGATGGAGGGTTGGTTGAAAATAAGTAGTGTAATCGGGCTTTTGGTCAGTCTCGT
>CAYPUH010000506.1:392-1838 GCA_964413725.1 uncultured Cytophagia bacterium | reverse complement strand
CAGGGCATACGTTCAGCAATTCAATGGCGAAATCGACAAAATGGTGTTTAACAACACTCCGGGGTTCGCAATCAGTAATATTACCCTGGCCAACTCTGTGATCACACAAGGAGACCTTAACCCGGACGGTATTCACCCCTCTCCCCGTGGTTACGCAGACATGGGGAATGATTTCGGCCGGATCATTGCCGGGCTGAACCGAACCGACAATTCAGCTCCAGCATCCATCGACTGGGTAGCATTGTCAGACGTGGACGGACAGACCGCCTCTTTACAATGGCGTGCCGTGGGCGATGACGGCAACTATGGACAAGCGAACAGCTATGAACTTCGTTATGCCACCTTTGAGTTGAATAGAGACAATTTTGAATCTGGAGAACTGGTACCTCTGGATCGTCCCAAACTCTATCCTAAAAACGAAGGCACCAGTATCACCAATCTGCTTCCCGGTATCGGATACTATTTTGGTATCCGGGCGTATGATGAGTGGAACAACAAAGGTCAGGTCAGTACCCGCTTTCTACGCATGGGAGAGTACAGTGGATCTGTTTTCTGTGACAATTTCGATATCAACTATCTCGATACAGAATGGTCTCTCAATACCCGGTACTATGAAGTCGATCTGACCCGCGGGGAATTGGTCAATACAGCGACCCTGAATGGCTGGAACTATCCTGCAATCTATACCGCTGTTCGTTACAACTCTGGTATCTATAATATGAAAGCGGAATTGACCTGGTCCGAAATCGTGGATCAAAACGGCATGTTCGCGACCGGAGTCCTGATGCTCATGGACGATACCGATTACAACCAGGCAAATGGCTATGTTATCACGCTGCGACCCGACTATATCTATCTCTTTCCGTTTGTAAACGGAAATATGGCTGGCACCCCCATCATGCAAAAATCCATCCCTGACGGATTTTCACCGGAACCGGGCTCCACCTTTACGGTGGATTACACCAAAAGCGCCACCAATGGCCATGTGTTCAGCGTGACGGTAAACAACAGTCCACTTGGACAGGTGTACGATGAAGAGATGACCTATGGAAATGGCTCGGAACTCTATTCCGGGATTTCACTTTTTGGTAATCGCAGCAACAATGTTGACGAGTTTTGTGTCTCGGTCACACCACTGGATCCATATCGTTTAACACTGCACTCCGGAGAGGGCAAGCATGGCAAGGTGACGGAGCAGCTACCCTCGCCTCTTTCGGTTCGGGTGCTGGATATCAATGATACACCGGTGGAGGATGTAATTGTGGACTTTTCCGTACAATCGGGTACAGCCTATCTGAGTACCGATTCTGTGGCTCAAAATTTCCAGGGCACCTTGTGGCTGGAAGCAGAGGATGGTAAGCGAGAAATTCCCTACGTAGAGGGTGTTGATGGCAGCGCATCCGGTAACCGGTACATTTTTGTACAACGAAACAGCCAGTACTGGGG
>CAYPUH010000506.1:0-382 GCA_964413725.1 uncultured Cytophagia bacterium | reverse complement strand
GTACTGGGGCGAAGGAACCGCAACGTTTGATTTCTATGTCCCGGTCGCTGGGAATTATGCGCTTTGGGTACGCGCATTGTGCCCGGATGAATACTCGAATTCCATCTTTGTGGCCATCAATAATAATAGCTTTTACGAATGGAAAACATTTGAGGCCAATGCCGGATGGCACTGGAAACCCTTTTCAGGAACGGTTAAATTGACAGAAGGCAAAAACACTCTGATCATCAAAAACCGTGAACCCGGAACGCAAATTGACAAAATCATGTTTTCCAACACGAGTACCACGGTTCCTTCCGGTCTGGGAGGAGAAAATCAGGCCGGGGTTTTTTCCAACATCACATCCAGCGCCGGTATAGCCTTCACCGAGGTTACCTTTTCG
>CAYPUH010000505.1:0-1843 GCA_964413725.1 uncultured Cytophagia bacterium | reverse complement strand
CGATCATACTCAATGGAATATCAGTCAGGCAGCCAAACTATTGGGTATCGATCGAAAAACCCTATATGATAAAATAAAACGTTATAACCTGCAGTCCTGATCCTTACTGGCTATTCATGATGTGTGAAAATTCCACACCTCCGTCTAAATCCGGCAAAAAACCCCCAAAAACTGTAGAGAAATTCCACACTCCCTTCTTTCACTTTTGAGAGTGTCTCAACCACGACATATATTTTCCGGGTACAATAAAATATTGTAAAACATACATCTAAAGCCTTTTCAAAACTTTATCTGGTCTTTGGCAAGATATTTGTAGGGACGGTGGTGACGGCGGCATAAACCGATGTATAGGGTGTGACTCCTTGGATCGGTTCTGATACCGGGTGCAGATGCCATGTTTTGTGGCCAAATTCATCAGAGCGGGGGAGATGTCATTTAAATGGTTCTGGAATATGAAAAGTGTTTTGATCATATCTGAAAACAAAAAAAACGCAGATACGCTTCGTACAGCCTGTCGGCAGCATAATCTGTTGGTGGAAAAATATGCGGATGTTTTCGCGGGTATCGAACGAATGCGCCAATGTCTTTTTGACGTGGTCATTCTCGATGCGGAATCCAATGGTTTCTCCCCGGTCAAGGCCATTCGATTGATCAAGCACTTTGATCCGGAGGCGAGAATCATCGTTCACACCAGTCAAAATTCTCGTCAACTCGAGGTCAGTGTTCGCAAAGAGCAGATTTTTTATTTTCATGTAAACTCGTTTGGAGTGGAAGAGATCATTCTGGCGGTTCTGGCGGCATTGGGATTGTCCTGTGCCCGCCGTGATGTTGGCGATCATCGTCGCATTTTGCTGGTTGATAGCGATACCGATTTTCTCGCGCTGCAAAGTGCTGTGCTGGAACGTCATGGTTACCACGTGGTTTCTGCCTCGAGTCTGGAAACGGCACGGAAACTGATTGATTCCTGGCATCCTCATCTGATCTGTCTGGATATCTGCATGCCATCCGATATGGCGGGATTACAGTTCGCCCGACAACTCGGACAAGAGCAGGAGACGAGTATGATTCCCATCCTGTTCATGAGTTCGGAAACATCCGTTTCATTCCCACTGTCCGAATCGGTGGATAGTGATCGCTGGCTCGAAAAACCATTCGCTTCGGATGTTTTTATAAGCACCATTCAAAGCTATTTACGAGAATCTGCATAAAGTAAAGGCTTTGATTGATTTAATAAAGTGCAGCCTGTTTTTAATTGTTTAAACAAACGCAACATACCATACACAACTCAAAAAGGATGAATCGGATATGCAGACAATTTTGGAAAAATATCCGCAAAAGGACCCCAGTCATCTGATTCCCATGTTGCAGGATATTCAGGAAAAGGAGGGATATCTTTCAGACGATGCCCTTCATACGGTGGCCAGACATACCCATCTTCCCGTGAGTCGCGTTTACGGCGTCGCCACCTTTTATAATCAATTCAGACTCAAACCTCTCGGAAAATATGTCATCCGCGTTTGTCGCGGTACCGCCTGCCATGTCAAAGGATCAAAGGACATTTTACAGGCCCTTGAAAATGAACTGGAAATCAATGCGGGAGACACCACCAAGGATTTGAAATTCACTATTGAAACCGTAGCCTGTATCGGCGCTTGTAGTATTGCTCCGGTTATATCGATCAACGATGAATTTTATGGTGGACTGACGGTGAAATCAGTGCAAAAACTAATCGCGTCCTACAAGAAGAAAGAAGAGGAGTAGACGGTATGAATTCGTTTGCCAAGATCTACCACGGCTGTTGGCATACACCAGAGAATCCTTGTCATTTTTTCATCGATTGTAT
>CAYPUH010000504.1:1266-1852 GCA_964413725.1 uncultured Cytophagia bacterium | reverse complement strand
GGCATTGGGAGTTGTGGAGCCGGACTCGTCGCCGGACTTTGTGGTTGGTAGCGAAGACGTGGCTCCCTGGAATGACTCGTTCGGGATTGCAGCGGCTGGACAAGAGGTTTGTTCTTGCCAGACAGCGCAAAATGTTCCACATCGAAATACATCTTTTTGTCCACCGGTTCGCCATTCCCTTTTTTTGCAATTCTGCAATTCAACACAGTTTTGCGGTCTGCAGAAACCGGTACCAAATCATGAGTGAGAATTTTATAATCTTCTTCACTCCATCCGATAAATGCAAAATATTTAGCCTCGATACGATAATAACCCGGCCGTAGTTTTAGTTCATACTTCCAGGAATTTTGTACATTGGTTACAGCCCAATCAGGATTGATGAGTTTATCGTTAATGTACAACTCGACATAATTTTTGTAACTCGAACTTTGGTCAGCCACATTAGATATGGTCACGGTAAGATTTTGGGGGACATCACTGGGCATTTGTAGTTCTTTTATCGGTGACAGACTCAAGTATGATTCATCTACAGAGACTAGCGAAGATCAACAGCCCATAAACAAAAGTGCGGCAACCAAAGTAAACA
>CAYPUH010000504.1:0-1256 GCA_964413725.1 uncultured Cytophagia bacterium | reverse complement strand
AAAGAAAACCAATGTGACGTGTTCGTCTCATAAACGCCTCATAATACAGAATTGGGGGGACCTGCGAGCATAAAAATTAGCCCTGAATGTTACACGTTTTAACAATCAAAGAGTTCCAAATGCAGGAACTATTTCCTTTGCAGAATGTGATGAACCACAGCACGCATCTTACCCCAATCAGCCCATTCAAACTAGAGCTGCTCAAGGGTCTGAATCAGAAGGGAAAATTCCTTTTCGTCAAACCACCTGAATTCCTCGATTTGTTCAGACGGATCCTGAGAAACCAATTCGATTTCGTCTATCTGTCCGGAATAGATATAGGACACAAAAGGAATGGCATTATTATCATAGATCATTCTTAAAAAAAGGATATGGGAGAGACTCGGGTGATCATTTTGTAAACCGGTTTCCTCATAGAGCTCTCTGTGCATGGCATCCTGCACGGGTTCATCGAGATGAATTCCCCCGGTTGGGATGCGATAGACGTTTTGCGGATAAAACTCTTTGGTATGTACAAGGATCTTGTTTTGCGGGTTACGGATCGCAAACGCAACCTCACCCCTGCGAGATCCCCTATGATAGAGCTTGTCTGCAAAGTAATCATAAAAGGAATGGGCAATATTCAGTTCAGCGTACCATAATTCCGTGCCAGGAAAAAGAGTCAACAGATCTTGAATTTCAGTTTGAACGACAAAGACCGCAAATGCTTGCGCAGATGGCACGTCAGGCCATTTAATCGGACGCAGATACATTCTCAAATATCCCCGGTTTAACGTCAGCCACTTTATATCTGAACACAATGAGCGATGTTCTATAGACGGTTTCGGACCGGTTATTCACTGCCGATTTCGGTCTGATCCAACACCTGTCGGGTCATATTTCCCATATCAGCAGGAGATTTTACCACAAATGCACCGGCTTGCTCGAGTGCTTTCATTTTTTCTGCAGCCGTGCCTTTTCCTCCGGCAATAATAGCCCCTGCATGCCCCATACGTCGTCCTGGTGGCGCTGTTTGTCCGCTGATAAAGGAGATCACAGGTTTGGTCATTTGTGTTTTAATAAACTCGGCCGCTTGTTCTTCTGCACTGCCACCGATTTCACCAATCATCAGCACAGCCTCAGTCTCCGGATCCTCCTGAAACAGCGACAATGCATCGGTAAAGGTCGTACCAATGATCGGGTCACCTCCAATGCCAATGCACGTACTCTGCCCAAGGCCTGCTTCGGTCAGCTGATTCACGGCTTCATAGGTCAGG
>CAYPUH010000503.1:0-1863 GCA_964413725.1 uncultured Cytophagia bacterium | reverse complement strand
AGGTGTGACAGGTTGAATTTTCCTGCATCGCGGTACACAGCCGACGGACCCGGGTTAGACCACGTTCGGGGTTGACCTGTACGGGCCCAACGCATCGCCAATCCACAAGACCGTCCACGAAGAATCAAGAGGGAAATATGAAAATCCACACAGAACTGGTTAACACCCGCCGTCAATTTAAGCGCTTTGTTCACTTTCCCCGACAAATATATAAAAACGATCCTCTGTGGGTTCCTCCCCTGCTTCACGAGGAAAAACAATTCCTCAATCCAAAGACGGGTCCCTTTTTTAACCACGGCGAAGCCCAGTATATCCTGGCATACAAAAACGGGCAACCGGCAGGACGTATCTCGGCCCACGTCAATCACCAATACGAACGCTATCATGATCATCAGACCGGCTTTTTTGGTTTTTTTGAATGCGTCGACGATCCCGCTGTTGCCGATGTACTGATCGAACAGGCAGCCGCCTGGCTCAAAGCCCGGGGAAAATCCCGGATGCTCGGTCCCATGAGTTTCGGACTCTATGATGCCAGCGGAATGCTGTGTGATGGCTTTGATACACCGCCAACGCTTTTGACCTCATACAATCCACCTTATTATGACCGCCTCATGAAAACAAGCGGACTGAAACAAGAGGTGGATTGGTACGCCTTTCGGGTTCATAAAGATGTCCCGATCAGACCCTCGATGTACCGGATTCGGAACCGGATCATGAAATCCAAAGAGTTCAGGATTGTAACGGTCGATCTGAACGAACTGGATCGGATCAAGACCGATATCAACACCATTTTCAGTGAAGCCTGGCGGGAAAACTGGGGACATGTTCCGCTCACCCATGAGCAACTCGACCATTTTGTGCAGGAACTCAAACAGGTGGTCGTTCCCGAACTCTCTTATCTGGCCTACAACCATTCTCGCTGTATCGGCTTTTCTCTTTCAATCAAAGATATCAACCCCGCCCTGCGAGCCGCCAATGGACGGCTCTTTCCCGTCGGATTGATCAAACTGCTCTGGGCTCTGCGTTCTATAGATCGTCTGCGAACGTTTGCCATGGGCGTATTAAAAGAGTACCGGAACAAGGGAATTGATATCGCGTTCTATCTCAATACCATTGAAAAAGGGCGCCAGATGGGCTTTAAAGAATCGGAATGCTCCATTATCGTCGAATCCAATCAGAGAATGATCAACGCGCTTTCCCATCTGTCTGCCGAACCGTACAAAACGTTCCGGTTTTATCAAAAGTCGATCACCTCGTTATCCTGATCTGCCCCGGAATCGAGGCGACGGTGACCCCGGATTCATCTGTATTCGACATGGAATAAACCTTTCGCTCAGAATGCAAGAAACAATTTTACCCTTTATGCTGTTAAATTTTTTGTACCCGGCCGGGACGGCTCCCTATCCCCTACAGCAATCGCCCGGGCCGCGGGACAGGATCACGCGGGTTTCACCTCCAAACCACCCCGTTGCCGCAACGGGATTACGGTGATCCCTTTAATAAGCTGAAAAGAACACGTCTAGAGTCTGGAGGCCCATGAGACCCTTTCTCTCTGCCATTTTCCGGATTGGGTTAACCACTCTGCTGTTTACCTCGTCTCTCAATGCCCAATATATCTTTGGTCAAAACAAAATACAGTACAATCAGTTCAACTGGCATATTCTCGAGACCGAGCATTTTGATATCTACTACTATCCCGAGAAAAAAGAACTGGCCGAGATCGGTGCGTCATACGCAGAGGAGACCTATACCTATCTGGAGGCCAAATTCAACCACTCGGTCCCGGAACGTGTACCCCTCATATTTTATGCCACCCACGCACATTTTCAGGAAACCAACACCATCCCCTACATGATACCAGAG
>CAYPUH010000502.1:1279-1885 GCA_964413725.1 uncultured Cytophagia bacterium | reverse complement strand
ATAGTAGGATGACGGGTTATGCGGATCGAGAGCGATGGCTCGCTGGTGGTCTTGTATGGCTTTCTCAAAAGCCTTTTGATTCCGATACAGGATTGCCCGACGATCAAACGCCAACGCAAACGTTGAATCCAGTTGGATGCTCCGGGAAAAGTCGGACAGAGCCTGATCGTCATCTCCCAGAGCCCGGTACGCATGTCCTCGATATAACCAAGCAGAAGCCATATCAGACTGAATCTCCAGTGTACGACTAAAAAAACGTTTTGCTTTATCATAGTTTTGCATCTGGCTATAGAGGTTACCCAGGTTGAACCAAACCAGAGCGCGGCTGGAATCCAGTTGTCTTGAACGATTCAGACTCTCAAGGGCCGTATCCAGTTGCCCCAGATGGCTGTGACTGATACCCCTGTACAGCCACGCTTCGGCATCCAGAGGATCCATTTGGATGGCCTGTTCATAATCCCGGACAGCCTTTTCATGTTGCCCTAGTTGTTGATAGACATGAGCCCGATTTCGATAGGTAAGAGCAGCAGTGGAATCGATTTCCAGTGCGCGAGTGTAATCCTTTAATGCCAGTTTCAGATATCCCGTGGACTCGCATACATTGCC
>CAYPUH010000502.1:0-1269 GCA_964413725.1 uncultured Cytophagia bacterium | reverse complement strand
TCCTCGTCCAACGCTTGCGAATAATATTGAAACTTATGTGCCGGTATAGAAGCACCACGTGCTTTTTGAAACCAGGACAACGTGTCCGTCCCGATTGATGTCGTAGGCTGTTGACGGGTTTGACGCCATTCCTGAAACGCCCGTTTCCATTCGCGGGTGCTTTCGACTTTGCGACGAAAAGATTCGTCAGGAGGGGTGTTCATTCGGGAACGCGCGGATTGGATCACGGGGATCGCTACCGCTTTAACCTGATCGCTTTCCTCACCCGCAACGAGAGCAGTCATTCGGGCCAAAAGATCTTCTGGTGTGGCTGAAATTCCGACTGAGCTTCGGCTGAACACGTCATATTCACAGGCCGATTTGGCCAGATCGATCTCCCGAACCATTCTTTCCACTGCCTGCCAGGCGCGAACCCGAGCGGGAATCGTTTGATGTCGGGACAGATCGTCCAGCAAGGACAAGAGCAACCGGCTCTTTTGTGCACTATACCGGCGACTGGCCTGAACGTAGGGAAGCATTTCAGAAACGCGTTGTTGAAAATGAAACGTCATGCCTGTTTCAGGGTCGTGTGTGGTCTCGCCGACCTGTCCCGGTCTGTTTTCATAGGTCTCTTTTAACCGTTTCTGGGTGGCGACAATGCTGCGAAAGGCAAATTCGTTCATCGCGGTAGAGAGGAGAAAAGGGGGCAGGTCAGAGTCTGCCTGTTGCAGACTGTCGTTAAAGGACAGTAACCGGTCAAGATGGTTTTGAAGCGATGCCAGATCCGCTCGTGGCGCCACTGTGACCGCGTCCGATTCGCATAAACTATCGGCAACGGTGGCCAACCGAATTCTATGCTCTTCGTTTCGGACAAATGGCTCAAAGCTGAGTACCGTATCTATGCTGTCCTCTCGTGGAGATTCAGTAAACCGGTTCAGACGATTCAAACCACAGGATGTTGCCAATATCGCCATACCCGCGAACACTATAAATAACAGTCGTGCCATCACAACCCTGGGAATTTCTCATAATGAAATCTGACCGGTCTACTTTTCGGCCGGTTATTATCTACACTTTACAACAATATTTAACGACTTTGTCTGTGAATTGTTCTGTTTTTTATACTTTCCTTTTTGGGTCTCCACACACGAGACCGATTCAGATACTTTGTAGAGGACTCGGAAAAGAATCGCCCGATATTGGAAATAATATTGAAATTTGTACATAAAACCCGTAAACTAGAATCGTCGTTGCCTGTTTGGCGTGTGCTGGATTTGTAAACATTTTTCC
>CAYPUH010000501.1:0-1889 GCA_964413725.1 uncultured Cytophagia bacterium | reverse complement strand
AACCCCCTCCGCGCCACGGCCCGAACCCCACGCCGATGCTCCCGCAACAGCCAATACCGTCGGCCACCTCGCACACGGATGGGCCGAAAAAGCATTGACCACGTTTTTGATGGCCACCACGGCTCCAGTGGTGTTGTGCCCAGCTATGAACAAAGAGATGTACCGCAGCGCGGCATTTCAGAACAATCAGCACAGTCTCACACAACGAGGGGTACACGTTATAGAGCCGGGGGCTGGTGAACTGGCTTGCGGAGAAGTCGGGTGGGGGAGACTCGCTGATGTGGGGGATATTGTCGAAACTCTGGATCGGCTTTTATCTCCACAGGATTTCGACGGGAAACGAATTCTGGTCACTGCCGGACCAACCCGCGAAGCTATCGATCCTGTTCGATATCTTAGCAATCACTCTTCTGGAAAAATGGGCTACCAGCTCGCTGCCCGCACGCTTTGTCGCGGAGCGACGGTTACCTTGATTAGCGGTCCAACCAATCTGTCTCCATTTCGTGGGGTATTGCGGGTTGCGGTGGAGACAGCCGAGGAAATGGCTAAAGCTGTTCTTAGCCACCTGGAACAAACAGATGTTTTGATTATGGCTGCTGCGGTCAGTGATTTTCGGCCTGCAAGACCCTACGCTCATAAATGGAAAAAAGGCAAAGGACTGTTAAAGATCGAACTGGAACCCACACTCGATATTTTGGCACAAGCGTCCCGTAACAAAGGGAACAGAATTCACGTGGGCTTTGCCTTGGAAACGGAACAAGAAGAGAGATACGCCCGGGCCAAGCTGCATGACAAAAACCTTGATCTTGTCATTATCAACAATCCCAACGTTCCCGGAGCCGGATTTCAGACCGACACCAATCAGGTCACTCTCCTCGATGCCTATGGTCATCAGGAACACATTCCACTGATGTCAAAAGCTGAGGTGGCAGATCGCATTTTGGACAAGATTATCCACGATATTATCAACGCCTGAACGATAAATCCCCCATATAGAAAGAATCTCCACATTTTCAACCGACGTGGTGGTGAACCTGTTATGAAAACCTTTTCCCGGTTGGAGCAGTTCATTCGACAACAGATTGATGTGTTTGGTGATGAACTTGCTCTGAAAAAGGATGTTCTGAATAAACTTTCAGCGGCAGGACCACCTGCATCCGTTTCAGATACGAGTGGCACACCTCCGGCTGAAGACTGGCAAGATTCTCCCACACTCTATCATCTGGAACATCGTATCCACTCGTGTACCCGATGTCCTTTGGGTCTGAAACGGAATCGTTTTGTGTTTGGAAATGGCAATTCCAATGCACATATTCTTTTGATAGGAGAGGCTCCCGGTCAGGAAGAGGATGAGCAGGGCGATGTCTTTGTAGGGGCTGCCGGACAGTTACTCGATAAAATTCTAAAGGCCATTCATCTTGACCGTCAATCCATTTATATTTGTAACATTGTAAAATGTCATCCTCCCGGCAACCGAGATCCGCTTGCTTCCGAAATTGAAACCTGCTTGCCTTATCTTAAAAAACAGATCGAACTGGTGTCAGCAAAATTCATTCTGACATTGGGTCGTATCGCGGCACAGACACTGTTGCAGAGTCAGGAACCCTTGTCCCATCTGAGGGGGAAAGCCCATAACGTTCTGGGTGCGTCACTGATTGCAACCTATCATCCGGCGGTATTGTTGCGTCATACTCAGTATAAACGTCCCACCTGGGAAGATGTCCAGCTTTTAAGACAATTGTACGACCAATGGCTGAATCAAACGTGATTGGGTAGATATGGCCTCACAAGAGCAAAAATCAGTGCATATGCCCCCCCAGGCCGTCGAGGCAGAGATGGCCGTCCTCGGGTCCATGATGCTCGATAAACAAGCGGCTCATACGGTTTTC
>CAYPUH010000500.1:0-1889 GCA_964413725.1 uncultured Cytophagia bacterium | reverse complement strand
CAAAAATATTCATGGACAGGGAATGTCTCTCCGAAGAGATAACAGCATCTGCAGGCTGACCGTGTGCTGTTTCCAGTGCGTTCTGACACTGTTCGAGCACCGGTTCAAGAGGGCTTTTATTGGATTGTATGGTATCGGTAAAAAAAGGATCTCCCTCGAGAAGTTTGATGGCGGTGAGTCGACTGCCAAAGGGAGTGGAATCCAGATGCGTTTCCATATAAGCCGACAGAGTCTGAATCGATTGCTCCACGTGATCCGTCATCCGGAGGGAGGGGGGAGGCGTTGCCGCAGTTTGAATCACGGAAAATGATTTCTCAAACAGTTCCGGAATCCCCTGCCCCTTGACGCCAATGGTGGAGACCACAGGTATTCGCAGCTGAGAGCTCAATTTTTCGGTGTCAATAATAACACCTTTTCGCTCAGCTTCATCAGTCATGTTGAGACAGAGGACCATTGGAGTGCCGAGTTCCATGAGTTGCAGGGTCAATTCAAGACTTCGGCTCAGCAAGGAGGCGTCGACTATATTGACAATGATATCCACATGTTCCGTCAACAAAAATTGTTTGGATTCCTCTGTCGCGGCATCCAGTGAGGTCAGTGAATAAATCCCAGGTAAATCGATGAGCTGACAGGTCTGGGCGTTGATTTCGACCTTGCTTTGCGTAAACTCGACGGTTGCACCGGGAAAATTGGTTGAAACGGATCGATATCCCGCTACTTTATTGAAAATGGTGCTTTTGCCACAATTGGGTTGCCCGACCAGTACGATTTGTGGTAACGCATCCTGTTCATGTATTTTCATAATGGGCGTTCAACAATTTGACTTTGATTTTCTGGGCCATGCCTCGCCCGATACCGATATCATAGTTTTTATTGTTTACCAGAATCGGCCCACCAAATGAACAGCCACGCTTCACCTGTACAACATCACCAACATGGAGCCCCAATTGATTCAGGCGTTGACGCACGCTCCAACCTCCGTCAATATGAGAGATCATCGCATTTTGACGAGTTGAAATCTGATCGAGAGATAGAGACTCATTGGGAGAGGGTGTGAGTCGACTCTTTCTTCGTGTCAGTTTCATCAGAGTGGTATCCTTATGTATATAAATCTTCAGAAGAGGAAGAGGTTGTTTTCGTTACATGATCGACTTTCTCGGAATATGAATTGTTCTCTACATTACACTGCGTGCAATCTCGCTCTCCCGTTCCGAATCGACCACATTCCCGAAACAGCGACCGGAACGGAGGCTTTATGTGTGGACACGTTTTGACAAACATCATAAATTTGCAAATCGCTTCCAGTGTCTCCAGACTGATTTCGTGTTCAAAGCGACAGGCATCTTTTTCCGCAATGGACTCCGGGAGAGAGAGAATCTCTACCAAAAATGCCTTGATGGCCTGGTGACGGTGTTCGAGATCTCGGGCCAGTTGACGCCCCCGATTTGATAAGGTAACATGGCTATAGTGCTCATGTTCTATCAGTTTTTTTTTGAGAAGCTGATTCAAGACCAGACTGACGCTTGAACGGGACACACCCCGTCGGTCGGCAATGTCCTTGACCCGGGCCACCCGGTTTTGTTGCTCCAAATCGCGAATCACCTCAATGTATTCCTGCGTGGTGATGTCATGAGTGAGACCCATGGGCTCCCCTAATTGTTTGATGTACCAAACTCTGTTTGATACCCAATATACTAAAGAATATATGGAAAAGCAATAGATTGTTACCCGATCGAGGGGCGTTGTTTCAATTGGCCAATTCATCCATACGACACTCGCTCTATTGGTTGAAACCACTCTCTAAAACAAAACCAGATGGAGAATTTGATGCCATTCTGTCAATCCAATATACAGGTTCACTAGTGTCCGGTCGAACGACCGGACACACC
>CAYPUH010000499.1:1383-1893 GCA_964413725.1 uncultured Cytophagia bacterium | reverse complement strand
TGATGGTTAAAGGTCTCATAGTATCCTCCTTTTAAAAATCGTGAAATATCAGACGTCAGACGAAAAGCAAGCGCGAATAAACACAAATGAACACTAGTGAACATGATCTGTTTTGCATTCACGACGATCCTCTGCATTCTCCTCCTTGTCCTCTGCTTCAAGTGCCTTGCCACATGCCTTAATCTCAATGCTCCATTTTCTATACGCCATACTCTATGCCCGATGGTCTCTGCCCCATGCCCTCTGCCCTCTGCCTTCTGTCCTCTGTCCTCTGTCTTCTGAAATCAGACATCTGACGCTTTACATTCTAGAATTTAAATTTGACCACATAACACTGCCGGCTGCCGGTAAAGGTGGAATTGAATCCGATCATATCACCGTCCGGGCTCCATCGCGGGTGCAGGTCACAGCGCCAGTGTCCTCTGAAATCCGGGGGTTCGACAAAGCGGCCCAGCGACAGAGCCGCTTCGCTGGTCAGCCTATGGGCAGCTTCCAGGAGAGAGCTCGTCC
>CAYPUH010000499.1:1065-1373 GCA_964413725.1 uncultured Cytophagia bacterium | reverse complement strand
CGCTGGTCATATCCATCAGATAGAGCTTTTGCTCGTTCAGATACGAACTGGGATAGGTGTCGGTGATCATCCATTGTTCATTTGGCGAAAAAGTGCCGTGTCCGTCATAGTCGAGCAAACCATTCCCCAACCGTTTATAATCCTGTTGACCCACGGTAAACAAGACATGACCGTATTCTTTGCTGCGTTTGTCACAGGTCACCATGAGTTCGTCACCGTTCAGCCAGTCAAAATGGGATCCGCCCCTATCATCAGGATAGCATCGCAAAACAGTGGACCCGTCCCGGTTCACGGTCAGAGCCGTGGTA
>CAYPUH010000499.1:0-1055 GCA_964413725.1 uncultured Cytophagia bacterium | reverse complement strand
GCTGAACAGGGTGTGATTGAAATATTCGATCTCCGGGGCAGGATCCTGTGGTACCAGCTCCCTCACCTGTGCGATGGACACCAGCAATTTTGCCTCGCCTGTTTCCAGATCCACTAAAAACAAACCGTCGTCCTCGGGCCAGGTCACGTCAGCGCGGGCCTCCTGGCCATTGCCGCCATAACCGTAATCGGGACGCGTCAATCGCAAGCGCGCAAAATTGATACTCACGGCCTCTTTGCCGTTCGGGGATACCGCACTGACCGGATAGGGAATGATCTTTTGTTCTTTTTTGGTATAGACATTCATGATCACCGAAACGAACCGGTCATTGCGGATGTCATTATAGATGATCAGCGAGTCGTTATGGCCCAGCCAGTGTCCCATACAGCCCTGCTGAAAATTCCAGGCCCGGGTCTCGGTAAGGGGGATGAATTCCAGACTCTCCATATCGACCAGTCCCAATGTTGCCGGATCATTTTCCGTAGGCAACTGAGTTTTTAGATCCGTTTCCAGAACCAGGGCAAAGCGCTGGTTGCGATCCCATGAAGTGATGCCATAATAGCTGGCAAACAGATGCTCTTTGGGTCCCTGAGTGATCGGCGTCACCTCGGAAATCTCCGGAAACGCAACCACAGTGCCCGACTCGGGCTGTGAGCACCCGAAAAAAAAGATCACAATCATCGACATTGAAAACAACACAATCCTTTTCATTTTAGAATCCTTTACAAATTAATGAGGGACTGATGAATTGAGAATTAAAAATTTAGAATAAATATATAAACTCCGCATTTGATTCAAAATTTAAAATTCTGCTATAGTCTTTCCACTGCCATGGGCGCAAACCGTTTGACATACACCGGCGTGCCATCCACATCGCGGTGAATCATACGGAGTTCGGGGTCATCCTCTGTGCCGCGGATGGCGACATGCAAAAACCCGCCCTTACCGTCACGAAAATAGGGTTGCCGTTCCTCATCCCAGTGCGGCTGATTGGTGGCTGCATGCACATCCGCACAAGCTCCGCAAGAGAATTCATGCGCGCCGGTGCGATCGAT
>CAYPUH010000498.1:0-1903 GCA_964413725.1 uncultured Cytophagia bacterium | reverse complement strand
AGTCGTATTTTTCCCTTTTTAGTGGTATATGGGGAAAATCAAAATTCCTATCAGTAAGGCCTGGATAACACAGAAAGGCCTGGATAAATCCGAAGTGAATATTGTATTTACAGAGCATTCAACTCGGGCCAGCCTGCCATGGCGTCACAATATGATGACACCTGTCATTTTTGTGTGCTCAACACATGAAAATCTATAAAGATTGCGATTAAAAAATCGAGGAAAAAATGAAAGCACGAAAATACTATCTGAGCCTATTCCTTTTTATTTTTTATTTTCAGACGGGATATTGTCAATTTGTGGTCAAAGAAGGCACAACAGAATATCTCAAAGTCGAAAAATCGACCGGAAATGTCGGCATTGGGTTGGGAACAGCCAATCCCGAAGCCAAACTGGACGTCCTGGGTACGATCAAATTTCGCAGTCTGGTCAAAGGATCCCTGAACAATCCGGTGCTCACCGTGGATGCAGATGGTGACCTCAGCGTTGTCGAGGACCAGCATGGATCGGGTGCAGATGGCGTGGTCACCGGCGTCACGGTGAGCGGCACCGGCACCAAGACCATCACCCTGAACCGCAGTATCGGCGCACAACTCTCGGACACCTTTACTGATCTCACCGAGGATGCCGATGCCAATCCCGATAATGAACGGCAGCGATTGTCCTATGATCCGGCAACCCGGCAACTCGCGATCAACAATGGTGGCAACACATCCGGAAATTCGGTACCGCTTTCGATGGCCTCGTTAACGGACGGGGCAGGCATTAATGATTTCTCGTACGACGGAAGTGCAAACCGGACGATCAGTCATGCCAATACCTCGGATGAACCGAGCAGCGATAATGGCGGCCGCACGGTCATCCAGGATGTTATTCTCGATGGCTTTGGCCATGTCACCGATCTGCGCACGACGACGCTGGCAGATAACGTCGATGATGCAGATGCTAGCGTGGCGAATGAAATTCAGACCTTGAATTTCTCTACATCGTCCAGAAACCTTTCGATAACAAATGGAAATCAGAGCGGAACCCTAAAAACCGTCACGCTTCCTGATGACCGTGTGACCAAATATCATTCACGTATATACCGGAATTCAACGCAATCACTTGCAGGTGACGGTACTCTAACAAGAATAGAATATAATGTCACCAATGATGGCAAATGGGCATGGCTCGATGGCATCAATTATAACACAACAGATGATTGTTTTGAACTTCCCTACGATGGATTTTATATGATAGTCGCCACGACCACGACGACTAACATTCCAGAAAATGAATACTTTGGCTCATATGTCACAAATTCTTCAACGGTATCAGGCTTGATGAATGTTTCGAATATGGTGGCACAGAGTTCTCTGTTGCATGGATTTGGTACGGGGAAATATGTGGTTTCTCAAGTATCTGCAATCTTTGAGGCATCTGCAGGCAGTAAAGCTGCAGTTCTGGTCAATACCGGTGCATCTTCGGCCTCACTCGCGGCTCTGGAGTGGAGAGTTAATAATGAGGCACACATTATGTATTTGGGCAATTAAAGCGACGGTGAATCATTGACACACTATTATAGAGAATTCAGCTATTGTCCTCCTGGCAAATGATCTGAAATGATGAACAGAGGATTTTAGTTGACTGTAGAGCAGAAAAATATTGGAGGTTCCATGATAAAATTTTTAGCTCCGTTGATCGTGTTCATTTTCTTTATTCTTTCCACTACAGGATTTGGGCAATTTGTGGTCAAAGAAGGCACAACAGAATATCTCAAAGTCGAAAAATCGACCGGAAATGTCGGCATTGGGTTGGGAACAGCCAATCCCGAAGCCAAACTGGACGTCCTGGGTACGATCAAATTTCGCAGTCTGGTCAAAGGATCCCTGAACAATCCGGTGCTCACCGTGGATGCAGA
>CAYPUH010000497.1:0-1904 GCA_964413725.1 uncultured Cytophagia bacterium | reverse complement strand
AGAAACCGAATGCGTAAAAGTCGCAATCCGATCCAGGACGCCACCACCATAGGATCCTATGTGATGTCTGCTCTGATCACAAAGAGTTCAGGCCCATATCGGGTCAGAGTGTCGACCAGGTGTTGACCCGCCTCCGCACCCACGGTGGCCAGAAACAACAACAATCCCAGTTCCCGTAAAATCTGATTGGCGGCTCCGGACAGTGTCCAAAGGACAGGGCCGGTCTTTCCGAGTCGACTCAGAATCAAGGCGGTCGTCAAAACACCCCCGGTGATGCCCAGTTTGATGTTCATGCCGCCCGGCAAGGGAATGGTAAGCTGTCCCACAAGCAGTCCCAGCGTAATACCGGCGGCGATGGGAAGAAAGTCGGCATCCGAAAGTTTTCTATCATTGTTTCCAAACAATCGGACCACCTCATTCAAATTTTCCCGATCAGCCGCAATCATGAGCTTGTCACCAAACCGGATCTGACTTTGAGGGGAAGGGGTGATATCGATGCCGCTCCGGCGAATACGCGTGACGGTGGCATTATAATTTTGCATCAGATTGAGTCGCTGCAGACTCTGGTTGACCACCTTTTTGTTGGTCACCAGCACCCAACGAACATCATATTCGGGATTGAGCGGAATCTGATGTCGGGTTTCAGGCCCGATCAACAACCGGATATTGGCCAGGGCTTCCGGTGTCCCCACAGCCTTGATCAGATCTCCCTTGTGAAGGCAGGTGTCAGCCGTGGGGGTAATCGCCACGTTGTTGTGCATCACACGAGAGACAGTGGCCTCGGTCATGGAGCGGACATTCAACTCGCCCAGGGTGTGGCCCGTCACATTGGTATTCTCGACGATAAAATTGCGGTTCACCAGGTCGGGAAAATCGCTTCGGATGTCAGCTGCGCTTTCCGCTTCTGCCGCATTGAGATCGATTTTGAGAAGTTTTGGCATCAATCGCACATAAAGGATGACACCGATGACACCAAACGGGTATGCAATACCATAGCCGATAGACGCTACAGGAGAACCGGTACTCTCGATCGCCGCGGCGAGTCCCGGAGTACTGGTCAGAGCCCCGGTAAACATTCCCACCACCATATCGACCCGGATGTGAAATATCCAGTGAGCCAGGACAGACAGAACCGCTCCACACATCACCACGACGGACACCAGCACGAGCATCTGCATGCCGTGTTTGCGAAATGATTCAAAAAATCCGGGTCCCGCCTGAATACCTATGGTAAAAATAAACAACAACAGTCCCACCTGCTGCAAGACCGGTGGAAGGGTCAATCCAAAATGCCCCAATATCAGGGCCACAAACAACACCGCCGACACGTCGAGGGAAACGCCCCGGAACCGCAGATTGCCGATAACAAGACCCAGAAAGAGGATCACAAAGAGAATAAAACCAGGTGTCAAAAACAGATCGCTCATATCACACTGCCAGATATCATTCTTGTTTGTACCAGACAAAACGACCGAAAACGCATCGAAAACAACTGATTTCTCTGCGAACGAGAATTTCAGTACTGCTTCCGGAACCGACATTGGGTTCATCAACAAAAACAGACACTAATTTAGGAAAAACAGAATAAAATACAACCGTTATTCATGCCCTGGATTCTGTCTTAACAGAAACCCTCAAAATCTACTCCCATGATTCTATTTCATTGGCACCAACAGGTGATTTCACCCTTTGGTTGACGATAATATATTGAATGTATTTGAGATTCGGTGCGAAGCACCGAATCCGGGTGTGGAATGGATAAAAACGCTACCAATTGTCTACAAAATCATTTATATTACAGACTTTGGGGGAACATAACAATCGTTAAAACAGTGCAAGCAATAAGGACTCAACAGACCCGACTCACCAGAACCCATGGAAAAGGGCGATGCTATGATAAACCG
>CAYPUH010000496.1:0-1938 GCA_964413725.1 uncultured Cytophagia bacterium | reverse complement strand
GTTTCAAGGGACCCAGCCGGCCGGGCATTACCAGCTTAGGTTTGATGGTCGGGATGAACAGGGGATATCTCTGTCCACCGGCATCTATTTTTGTCGATTTCAAACCGAGACCTATAACCATAGTGTACGGTTTCTGATTGTGAAATGAGTCTGCTATCATTCTTTTATCCATGCAGAGCAGCAGAGGCAGATATGATTTTGGAACCCATCGTCACCGCACCCTTTCAGGTAAATGCTTATATCCTGGGCTGTCCCCAAACGAGGAAGGGAATACTTGTCGATCCGGGAGGGGATGCTGAGGATCTGCTGTTGCAGGTTCATGAGCATCATCTGGATATTCTGCGGATCGTATTGACTCACGGTCATCTGGATCACTTTGGCGCGGCCGCAATGCTTGAACGTGAATTGGATTGTCCCATCTTTGTACATCCGGAAGACAAGCTCTTGATCGAACACGCCTCGGTCCAGGCCCAGATGTTTCAGCTTCCGGAACCAGAGATGTTTACCCCTCAAGCCCTGTCGGTTCAGCATGCCATTCGCTTTGGACATGAGAATGTGAACGTCTTGGAAACACCGGGGCATTCTCCCGGGGGAATATGTTTGTTCCATCCGGAACACAAGATTTTGTTTTCCGGGGATACTCTTTTCAACGGGTCCATAGGTCGCACCGATTTGCCGGGTGGAAACGGCGAACAGTTGCTTGCCTCCATACATCAGAAACTTTTAACCCTGCCTCCCGATACAATCGTATATCCGGGTCACGGACCGTCTACCCGTATCGAACATGAACGTCATCACAATCCATTTTTACGCTCTGTATAACGGGTGACCGTCTGCGTGGAGTGCGGACAGTGCGCCGGCAAGCCATTTTCCGGTTGTAGTTGTCCGATGAAAAGACCTGTCGAGGCCTCCCCAAGAGATGTGCGTCATACCCAGACGCTGCATTCTGATGAGCTGTACGGATATGTTTCGAAAAGGGTGTAATTTATTTAGTGATCGAACCGATTCAAAAAAGAAAATGAAAAAAAATGACCGCAGGGTTTGTTTTCCTTAGATCTCTCCCGCCAAAAATTCCTTGCAAGTTTGGGCAAAAAGTTTTATACTAACATGCTAATAATTCATGATTTGTTGAAACATCAATCCCCATGTTTCATAGACCCGGACACGATCATATCATCCAGGTTACCACGGTCTGCCCTTTCGGGTGGGCCCTTACACTCCAGTTCATATCTTTCCTCTGGGAGGCATTATGGCCGATAAAATTGGACTTGAGACCCCCAAAGTGGTCATTCGAGAGGACGAATGCAAGGGGTGCGGTCTTTGTATAGAGATCTGTCCCGAGAACGTCCTGATTGCGCAGAAGCAGTTTAACAGAATGGGATATCACCCCGCTGGCTATACAGGTAAGGGGTGTATCGGATGCGGTTTTTGTTTTTATCAATGTCCTGAACCCGGTGCCATCACCGTCTATAAAAAAGGATATGTTGGAGAGGAGGTGGGGGCATAAATGGCAACACAGTTGATCAAGGGCAACGAAGCCGTTGTCAAGGGGGCCATACTGGCCGGCTGTCGTTTTTTCTTTGGGTATCCCATCACACCCGCTTCAGAAATTGCCGAAGCCGCTGCATATTATATGCCTCTGGTTGGTGGGACGTTTTTGCAGGCAGAGAGTGAGGTGGCGTCCATCAATATGGTTTACGGCGCAGCCTCCGGAGGCGTTCGTGCGATGACGGCGTCTTCCAGTCCCGGTATCAGCTTGAAACAGGAAGGTATCTCCTATTGTGCAGGTGCAGAGCTTCCCGTGGTGGTCGTTGACATTACACGAGGCGGTCCGGGACTGGGAAATATCGCCCCTGAACAGTCGGATTACAACCAAATGGTAAAAGGGGGAGGGCACGGTAATTATAAACTGATCGCCCTGGCACCCAATAGTGCGCA
>CAYPUH010000495.1:1528-1960 GCA_964413725.1 uncultured Cytophagia bacterium | reverse complement strand
CTCGGACACTGAGGTGATTGTCCATGCGTATGAAGAATATGGCACCGACTGCCTCCAGTATCTCGATGGGATGTTCGCTTTCGCGATCTGGGATGAGAGAAATCAACGGCTTTTCTTGGCGCGTGACAGAATCGGCAAAAAACCACTTTACTACGTAGCTGACTCCCAAAGACTTTTATTCGCATCAGAAATAAAGGCATTGCTCTGTCATCCATCGGTCCGTACGGATCTTGACCCGGTATCTCTGTACCATTATCTGACCCTTCAATATGTACCTGATCCTTATAGTATATATAAAGAAATCAAAAAGCTGCCGCCAGCCCATTTTCTGATTTCCGAAGGTGGTAATCAGCAGATTGAGCCATATTGGCATTTGAGCTTTCGCCCCAAGCTCCGCTTGAGCGAGGCGGAAGCAAGTGAGCAGCTTCGGGA
>CAYPUH010000495.1:0-1518 GCA_964413725.1 uncultured Cytophagia bacterium | reverse complement strand
CGTTTTTAAGTGGCGGTATCGATTCGTCCATAGTGGTTGGGCTAATGGCCAGTCTCACCAATGACCCGGTAAAGACATTTTCCGTCGGTTTTAACTATGAGCCATTTAATGAGCTTCCTTATGCCCGAAGCGTTGCGGCAAGCTGGAATACCGAGCACACCGAGAGAATCGTTACACCGGATAATGCAGAAGACATTTTATGGAAACTGATCCGACATTTCGATGAGCCCTTTGCCGATCCATGCGCATTTCAGACCTACTATTTAGCTCAGGAGACCCGTCGGCATGTCACGGTCGCGTTGAACGGTGACGGGGGAGACGAGACATTTGCAGGGTATCCACGCTACTGGATGGATCGCTACATGAGCCCCTATTTCGTGCTTCCCGCCATTATCAACCGGCGGATGATCCCCTTGATTACTGATCTTGTCCCGGAGCCCACGAATATTCCAATCGAAACCAACTGGATTATGGGGATGAAGCGGCTTGCTCAGGCGGCGGGCACATCTTCCAAAGCCAGTATCATCAGGTGGGGATCTTATTTTGGTGATGAAATGAAAGGCCGTCTACTAAACCGGAAAATGCGAAGTTTACTGGATGATGTGAAAACAGAGTCCATCCTGGAGGAGTGGTATGATCAAGCCGATGCTGACACGCTATTGGATCGAACACTTTTCGTGGATACAATGAATTATCTGCCAGGAAATAACCTTGCGAAAATGGATCGGATGACCATGGCCCACGGTCTGGAGGCCAGATCCCCGTTGCTTGATACAGCTTATATCGAGCTAGTTGCCCGGCTTCCAGGTAGGATGAAGCTCCGTGGCTTGCAAACCAAATACCTACTTCGGAAAACGTTTCAGGAGTATTTGCCGACGGTTATTCAGGATCGAAATAAGCGTGGGTTTGCGGCACCAGTAGAAGAATGGCTCAAATACGATTTGAAACCCATGATGGATGAGATGGTGTTGTCTGCAAATGCTTGCATTGGTGACTACACGGATCTCGATTATGTCAAACGACTGGCTTCGGAACACCAAAAGGGACAAATCAATCACGGGAAACGGCTGTGGGCGCTTTTAATCTTCGAGGTTTGGTGTAGAGCCCAACAGACCGAGCCCTGCCGGCAAACTGGATAGGGCATCGTGGATTTCAGAGCGTTTCATCGATCGGCTGGAATTCGAAAAAGGGCGATGCGGGTTGGGAAAATTGGTCTGACACTCTTGCTGATTACCCTCCTTGTCCGATTTATCGATTTCCGTCGGCTATTCTCGTTGTTTGCTTCCATTCATTCCGTCCCGGTAGCAATCGCTTTCAGTTTGGTGATGGTTATGCACACGACCAATTGCCTGCGTTGGAAGCTCTGCCTATTGGAGCAAAGCAATACGGTGCCGCTGTTTGAGCTGATAGGGGCGTATTGGAAATCGAAGTTCATAAGTCTTTTCATGCCAACCGAATATGGTGGAGATATTTACCGAGTGAAAGTCTTGTGGAATCGGGTTGGAGACAATCAATTGG
>CAYPUH010000494.1:0-1961 GCA_964413725.1 uncultured Cytophagia bacterium | reverse complement strand
CTTTTGAATTCAACAATTCGATTATACGGGCCACCAGATCATCCACCTGGCCCGGTTCAACCAAATATCCGGTTTTGTTATGCCGCACCAATTCGGGTATCCCCGACACCGTTGTCGAGACCACCGGTAGCGTCATGGCCATGGCTTCAGCAATCACGTTTGGAATACCGTCCCGGTTGCCATTCTCCTCCACCACACAGGGAAGCACAAACAGGGTGGCCTGCCGATATTCCTCCACCATGTCACCCGGGTCGACCGTACCCGCGAACTCGACTTCATCCACCAGATTGTTCAACTTTACAAACATCTCCATTCTCGGACGCTCGGGGCCATCGCCGATGATACGACAGCGAAACGAAATTTGTTTTTGTTTCAAGGCTTTGCAAGCATGCAACAGAGAGAAAAACCCCTTTTTCGGCACCAAACGTCCCACCGACAATATCACCGGTGGCTTTGCCTTGCGAGTCCGGTCTGGCTGAAATCGATCCAGATTGATACCATGATAGATTACGTTGATTTTATCCGCGTTCAAATGCGGATGCGTCTCCGAAATATAGTGTTTGTTATAGTGCGTACAGGTCACGATAAATTCGGCACGCTCAAATTTCTGAGCAAAATTTTCCTGTGGTGTAAAGATATCGTAGGCATGAGCACTGATGCTGTAAGGAATCCGGGACAGCCCGGACACGCAGAGGACGACACTGGCGGCTGCATCCATAAAGTGAGCGTGAATCAGCGAAACATTGTCTTCGATAATTCGTTTGGCCAGGGGAACGGCGAGAATAAAATGGAGAACGATATCCTGACGATCGTGTTTTGGAGGCTGCTCCCCCCTCATCATATAAAGCGCTGTTTTAAAAAGCGAATGTCCCTTGCCACGGTTTCGCAATACATAGACAAGAGTCTTGACATATGCCCCCATATGACACAGGAGAAACCCCATATGACTTTTTAAAAGTGAAAACGGCGATATCGTTGGCAAGAAATAATACACGGGGATCTGCTCTTCAGTTCGGGGCAGACGTTCCGACTCTTCAGGCTGAAACAGGGAATACACCTGAATATCCAGCTCACGATGTCTCAATTCTCGAATTTCATTGGCAATAAATGTCTCTGACAATACAGGGAATTTGTTGACCACATATGCCAGTCGCTTCACTCGTGTACTCCCGCTCGCCATTGGTTATCATTTTTCTGTTTGCATCAAAGCCCCCGAGGCCCTCATCAGGGGCTATAAAAGATCGTGTTACCGCAATACCGTCCCAGAGTGCGATGTCTCCGGATCTGATGTTATGTAATCCGACCACCGCTCACGATAAAACGCTACAGTCTTTTGAATCCCTTCCTCCAGCCCGACACCGGCTGTCCAACCGGTATGGGAATGGAATTTTTCAGAGGTGGCGACAAATTTCCGGATATCGATGCGCTCCCGTTGCGGTGGAAAATCGATATGGATATACTGTCCCTGGCCCACGGCATCGATCACGGTTTTCACCATCGTCAGAAAAACCGTCTCGACACCCGCACCGATCATGTAAATCTGGTTGTTTGCCGCCTCGCTGACGCCGGCACGGACAAACGCATCCACCACATCATCGATGTAGATGTAATCCCGGGTCTGCTGTCCATCTCCGTAAACGGTAATCGGTTCATCCTGTGTCGCTTTGGTGATGAACCAGTTTAAAATTCCGTAATAACCGTGTTCCATCTGGCAGCGGGGACCGTAAACATTGTTCAGCCGCAGGGAAACGGCGGGAAAATCAAAGATATGGCCATAGAGCATCAGATATTTTTCCGCCGCCAGTTTATTGATCCCATAGACATCTGTGGGCCGGGTCGGGTGATCTTCATCCACCGGAAGATATACCGGCTCGCCGATTTGTCCCCGGCTGCCGGCAAACACCACTTTGGCATTGCCTTCTTTGGCACAGATCTGACAGAGATTGAGCGTGCCGTTACAG
>CAYPUH010000493.1:0-1976 GCA_964413725.1 uncultured Cytophagia bacterium | reverse complement strand
CTCTTTAGTCATCCCCGTCCCTATGTTTTCAGCCCGGGATTGGATCGTGTACATGCCCTGGGATACAGTTTTCCCAGTGGACACGCACAATTATCGGTGGGATTTTGGGGGTTTCTCGCCGTCCTGAAGCAAAAGCGATGGCTGTGGAACGGCGTTACCCTGTTGGTGTTCCTCATCGGCTGTTCCCGGGTTTACCTGGGAGTTCATTTTCCCACGGATGTGTTGGCCGGATGGATCGTGGGAGTTCTGATTCTCGCCCTTTATGTGATGGTGTTACCTCCCCTGGAACAATGGTTTTCCCGTCAGGGATTGCGAACACAAATCCTGCTGATCGGACTGGTGCCGGTATCCGCATATCTGCTCTACCCCATGCCCAAGACCCTGCCATTGGCGGGTGTGTTGGTAGGTCTGGGCTATGGACATCTTTTGAGCACACGCCTTATTGGCTTTCAAAGTTCAGGACCCGTCAGACTCAGGATCGCCCGATATGCTGTCGGCATGGTGGTGTTGGTTCCCTTTCTCGGTTTCGGACTCTATTTGAACCGGCTATGCGGGTACCATCCCTTGCTCTGTTTTGGCGAATATGCACTACTTGGATTTCTGGTGACCTTTATCATTCCGTCAATATTTCACCTCATACACATTGACTAGAAAAAAACACTCGGACTCGCCTTTTAAACGGTCCATGCGGAAAAACAAAACGGCGGCATCATCCAGATGATGCCGCCGTTTTCAGGTTCCAAGGGTTGGCAACGAGACAGAATGTGCCCCGAGGCTGGCCGGAGTTTAGTTTTCCCGTCTGTCCAATATTGTTTCAATTTCATCCATGGCACGGTTCATGGCGACCATGGTCTTTTCAAAGGGGTCCGGAGTGGTCAGATCCACACCGGCTTCCTTGAGCAATTCGATGGGATATTTGGAACCTCCGGAAGAAATAAAGTTGATATACTTTTCAACAGCCTTGTCTTCGCCATTGAGTATCTTTTCAGACAGAGCCGTGGAGGCGGTGTAGGATGTGGCATATTGGTATACGTAATAGTTGTAGTAAAAATGGGGAATATAGGACCACTCCAGTGTATAGAGACTGTCTACCTGACAGACGTTCTGATCATGACCATAATACTTTTTCACAATATCGCCATAAATCTGGGTCAGATTTTCGTTGGTAAGCGGCGTTCCTTCTTCAGCTTTCTCATGGATAGCCAGCTCATACTCGGCAAATTGGGTCTGACGAAATACCGTACCTTTGATCCCGTCGAGATAACTCATCAGCAGAGAGAGACGGGTTTCATCATCTTTGATACGATCCAGTTCATGCCGAATCAGCAGGGCTTCATTGAGCGTCGATGCCACCTCGGCCACAAAAATCGGATAATCCGCAGTGGCATGCGGCTGTGTCACATTGGAAAAAAAACTGTGAAGAGAGTGACCCAGTTCGTGCGCCAGGGTACTGACGTCATTGTATTTATCATTGTAATTCATCAGAATATAGGGATGTACGTCATACGCGCTGCCATTCGAATAGGCTCCGGACCGCTTGCCCATAGTGGGATGATAGTCGATCCAGCGTTCATCAAACGCCTTTTCCAGAATCGTCACATAGTCATCACCCAGGGGTCTCATGGACTCGAGTATCATCTCCTGAGCTTCTGCAATCGAATAGTTCAGATCCAGTCCTTTGACCACAGGCGCATAAAGATCAGAATATTTCAGCTGATCCACACCCAACATTCTCTGTTTCAGTTTTAGATAGCGGTGAAAGGTATCCAGATTGTCGTTCACATTTTCGATCAATGAATGATAAACTTCGACAGGGATATTGTTGGCATCCAGCGCGGATTCGAGTGTGGAATTATAGTTGCGCACCCGGCTGTAAAAGACATCCTTTTTCATGTTGGCATCCAGCTGGGTTGCAAACGTACGGGAAAAGTCACTCAGCGAGCCAAAAAACGCCTGAAAGACACGTTCCCGATCTT
>CAYPUH010000492.1:0-1976 GCA_964413725.1 uncultured Cytophagia bacterium | reverse complement strand
AAATCCATCCAAAAGCACCACCGAGTCGAACAGCGTTTTCGAGACTTTGTCTAAAAATGGATCCCTGGCATCCTTTTTATAGACCTCCAGCAGGTTGAGGATCAGGGGATGGGATCGATTGATTTCCATGACCTTTTTGGAGGGGGTCGCGTTCTGATCCATCATGTGCATGATTTTTTCCATCTGGGCAGACATGCCGGTTGACGAACTGACGAGTACCGCCGGACTGTCGACCAGTCTCTCCGACAATGTAACATCCTCTACCTTATCTCCCAAACTCTCCTTGATACGCCGGGCCAGATTGGTGAGATCGCGGTTGCTGGCTGGCTCTTTCTGCTCCTTGGCAGAGTCCGATTTGTCTGGAAACTGGCCGAGTTTGGTGATATTGGCCTGATCCACCGACACCAGCTGTTTGTTTTCATACTCTAAAAGCCCGGGAAGGGCAAACTCATCCACCGGGTCGTAGCAGTAGAGAACCTCAATATCCTTGGATTTGAAAATTTCCAGATTGGGATTTTTTTCTATGGCCTCTTTTGAAGGACCGGACAGATAGTAGATTTCATCCTGCGGTTCCGGCATCCGTTCGACGACCTCTTTCAGGGAGGTGAGTCCGTCACTTTTGGAGGACTCGAAGCGGAACAAATCGGCAAGCTTGTCTTTATGGGAAAAATCGGTATAACCCTCTTTGAGAATACGGCCGTGTTGTTTCCAGATTTTTTCATAGGTCTCTGGATCCTTTTTCGCCACATCCTGCAAATGCGATAGCAGTTTACTTACCAGAACATTTTTAATTTTGATCATATACGCATTGTCCTGGAGCGTTTCGCGCGAGATATTGAGCGGTAGATCATCGCTGTCCAGGACCCCCCGGACAAACCGCAAATAATCCGGCAGGATATCATCCGCGTGATTTTCTACCATCACCCGGCGAACGAAGAGATGAAGTCCTTCGTCGTCCTTGCCAAAGCCGAGGATTTCCCGATTGGTTTGGGGGATAAACAACAGCGAGTGAAACTGTATTGGCACATCGGCACTGATGTGTAGATGGGTGAGAGGGGCTTCATTTTCGTTGGCGATAAACTTGAAGAATTCGGTATACTGTTCATCGGTAACCGATGAACGGGGTTCTCTCCAGATCGCAGACAGTTTATTCACCTGTTCCCCGTTGATCCGGATGGGAAAGGGGACAAAGTTGGAATATTTTTTGATCGTCTGTTCAACGGTATCGCGTTTGGAAAAGTCTTCTGCATCTTCTCGCAGGCTTATTTTAATGGATGTCCCCCGTTGAGTGTCTTGCGGGCCTTTTTGGATTTCATAGGCACCCTGACCATCACTGATCCATGTGTGGGAAGGTTCGCTCTCCTCGGCAGAGCGACTGGTGATTTCAACGTTCTCGGCAGCCATAAAGACCGAGTAAAAACCCACTCCAAACCGGCCGATTAAATTGAGATCATTTCCGGACCGCTCTCCCAGTTGTTTGATAAACTCCGACGTGCCGGATCGGGCAATGGTTCCCAGATTGCTGATCAGTTCATCGTGTGTCATCCCGATTCCGGTGTCCTTGATGGTCAATGTTCTGTTTTTTTCATCGGTCTCGATAAGAATTTCCAGATCGAGATTTGGATCCGCGATCGTATCGCCTTTAACGGTTTTAAACCGTGCCTTGTCCAGCGCGTCCGCGGCGTTGGAAATCAACTCTCGGATAAAGATGTCCCTGTGCGTATAAAGTGAGTGGGTTAAAATATCGAGCAATTGCTTGATTTCAGCTTGAAATTCAAAAGATTGAGCGGTTTTTGCTTCACTCATGTTACGGACTCCTCATACTGGGTTCATGGTCGTGTTTCTGATTCTTGGACTCTTCGGTCTGAACGGTAAATGGTCGTACTTGCTCCCTTTATTTTAATATATGCAAAAATTGTGCTAAAAACAAAAAGATATTTAAACAAATAAAAAACAATGGTACGGTTTGTGGGTCG
>CAYPUH010000491.1:0-1985 GCA_964413725.1 uncultured Cytophagia bacterium | reverse complement strand
GAATAGCCGACAGAGACGACACCAGCATGCAGAAATCGAGTCGGGCATCGTCAAACACCCGGACCAGGTTGACGATGCCGAACACTTTGGCGCCAAGATGACTCTCCAGAATCTCCGCGTCCATATTGGCAAGGGTTCGGAAATACTCGTGCTGTACCAGACCCGCGCAGTGGATGATGCCGTTCACCGAACAGCCCATATTCTCCAGCGTTGTCTTTAGCTGTTGCACGTCGTGTTTTTGCGAGATATCCGCCTGAATCACGGTCAGTCTGCATCCCGTGTTTTGAATCTCTGTCAGCTGTTTTAATTTGGTTTTCATACCGGCTGCGGTCTGCTCATCCCGGATGTGTCTGGCCCATTCGCGTTGAGGCGGATAGGGCGTTCTGGCCACGAGAACGAGATGGACATCTGCGGTTTCAGCCAGAGATTTGGCAAACAGCAAGCCGATCCTCCCGGTACCGCCGGTAATCAGGATCGTCTTGCCGGACTCTAGTGAGAACGGCGTGTCCGGCACACGGAACGGTTCATAATCCCGAAACCAGAGTTTGCGGTGTCGCACCGCGGCGATAAACCGGGATCGGCTTTGCATCGCATGGAGTGCCGCTTCCACCGGGATCGCTTCCTCGTCGGTGTCCACCAGATAGCCCTTTACATTGGGATATTCCTGGTTGGCGGACAGTATGGTTCCGATAACGCTGTTTTTCTCCACGGCAAGGGGTTCATCTCCGAGCACATCATACAGTCCGTTGGTCAGCACCAGTATATCGAGGCTGGTTTGTTCAAGGGATACGGCATTCTGCAGCAGGTTCACCAGACTCAGAAATCCCTTTTGTGCGGCCTCGTGGAAGCGCCCGATCTCCGGCTCCCGGGCCGGTCGCGGATGGTGATCAAAGAGCCAGGCATGGATCACCAGCACCGGTTGGGTCGGGTCGAGGAGGTCGAGCACGTGCTGATAATCCTCGGCGTGGCCGGGTCTGATGTGGATATCGTTGCCGTTATGGCTGAACTGATCAGCCGGACGAATGCGATAGAGGGCAGGGTGGTGATCATCGAACTGATCCTGCACCGGGAACCGGTCGTCGTTTGAAAAGAGGAGGATCTGCTTCCCGGGAGTGGTCCTGCCGGGGTGATCTCCGAGTCTGTATCCGCCGTGCCAGACCGGACGATAATACGGACCGCCCGATCTTTGTACCGAGGTGCCAAACGCGAATCCCGACACCTGCATGTCGAATCGTTCCGTGTCAAAGGCAACCCCCGGCAGCCTCACCCGATTGGCCCGTGGCCCCGTCGCCGACCAGTCGATGACCTGACCCCACTCCCACAGTCGTCCCACCGAGTCCAGGAAATGGTGCGATGCCGACCGGTTTTCTTTTGCATGGGGCAGGGAAGACAGGGTGGTGCACCCGTGCGGTTTCTGTGAATGGCTTTTCGCAAAGGCGGACAGGACCCGGCCGGGTCCCACCTCGATCAATATCGGGTTCATCTCTGTCCACAACTGTTCCAGGGCACGGGAAAACCGGACGGTCTGGCGGATATGTTTGGCCCAATAGTCCGCATCCTCCAGTTCCGTCAACGTGATCCGCTCTCCGGTCAGGGATGAAAAATAGGGGATCTGCGGGTCGGGATTCACCTGTACATTCGCCATATAGTGTCTGAATTCGGGCAGGATGGGTTCCATCATATGAGAATGAAAGGCATGCGACGTTTCCAGGCGAATGGATGCGATCCGTTGGCTGGCGAGTTTCGATTTCAGAGATTCGATTTGCGGAATCGGTCCGGAAACCACCATCGAATTCGGTGTGTTGACGGCCGCAATCTCGATATCGTCGGGTAACAGGGGTTCGATCTCGTCCACCGGGCGGTTGATGGCCAGCATGGCGCCGGGGGGCAGGGACTGTAACAGACGTCCTCGTTGCGTGATCATAGAGATAGCGTGTTCCAGCGAGATGACGCCGGCCAGACACGCCGCGGTGATTACGCCGACA
>CAYPUH010000490.1:0-2001 GCA_964413725.1 uncultured Cytophagia bacterium | reverse complement strand
TCATTCTGGACAGCTGTTATCGCCTATGGTATTATTCAGGCTCTGGATGGAAATTTACTGGCTCCGCTGTTGCTTTCCGAGGTCGTCGATCTCCATCCTGTGGCCATCATCGTCTCTCTGCTGCTCTTTGGTGGCCTCTGGGGGATTTGGGGGTTGTTTTTTGCCATCCCCCTCGCCACGTTGTTGCATGCGATGATCAAGGCCTGGTTCAAATCGAGAAAGGCGATGGCATTACAGGAGGATCCTCTTGATGCCTGACACGATTGACTATAGCAAAAAGCGTGAGGAAACCTATCGCAATATCGACCCCCAGGAATTGATTCTGCGGGATTTTCTCGCCATCGACAGAACAGAGCTCGCCAACGAACGAACGTTGCTGGCCTATCTCCGAACGGCGATCATGCTGTTTGCGACCGGTGTGACGTTACTCAAGTTGTTTCCACATCTATTGATTCTACGGATCACCGGATATGTCTTTCTGCCGACGAGCATCTTTCTCGCCTTGTGGGGATATGCACGCTTTAAATCGATCCGGACAAAGATCGAAATGGCCGTTCATCCCCGGGAGGAGGTTTGAGTGATCGGACGTACGCACGAATGCCAGTCTCTGGTCGTCCGGGTACTCTCGTGACGTTACAAATCCAACTAATCCTGTCGAATACATTGAGAGTTATTCATGTCACAATTCCCTGAAAAATCCCACTCTGCCCCCGAAACCAGCCGCTCCCTGGATGGTCGCGGTGTGTTGATTACCGGCGCCTCCAGGGGGATCGGGCGGGCTATCGCCATCGAATTCGCACAAAAAGGTGCTCATGTCGGTTTACACTATCATCAAAACCAAACCGCTGCTCTTGAAACAAAACACCAACTCGAAGGCACGGGCCATGTCCTGCTTCAGGCTGATGTGGCCAATGCAGGTGATGTCAACCGTATGATTCAGAAAGCCACGAACCGGTTCGGCCAATTGGACGTGGTGGTGAACAATGCCGGTGTTTTTTATCCCACACCGATTTTCGATATGGATTACAAACAGTGGCAAAAAGATTGGCACCAGACCCTTGGCACCAATTTGATTGGCCCCGCCAATGTCTGCTATCTGGCGGCTCAGGTGATGAAGGAACAGAAAAGCGGAATAATAATCAACATCTCCTCACGGGGTGCCTTTCGCGGAGAACCCTGTGCTTTTTCCTATGGCGCGAGCAAGGCAGGTCTCAATTCACTTGGTCAGTCTCTGGCACAGGCCCTGGCACCCTGGGGAATCCAGGTTTTTACCATTGCTCCTGGGTTTGTGGAAACAGATATGGTTTCTCATTTGTTGCAAGGAGAGGAGGGTCAGAACATCAAAGCACAAAGCCCGTTGAACAGAGCCGCACAACCGCGTGAAATCGCACGTCTGTGTCTCTATCTCGCCTCCGATGAGACAGAGTACCTCACCGGCGCCATTATTGATATCAACGGTGCGTCCTATCTACGCAACTGATTGAACTGATAACCAATCCAAATAAGGAGGATCCGTACTATGAATGAAGATCAATCTCAACAACAACCCCAGAAACCCGTCGAAGAAACCATACCCGCCGGACGTGATGAACGTATGTGGGCTATGCTGTCCCACATTTCCTCTTTTGCCATGTTTATCTTTCCCTTTGGCAACATCATTGCTCCTCTGGTGATCTGGCTGCTGAAACGCGAGCAAATGCCTTTGGTGGAAGACCAGGGCCGGGAGGTACTCAATTTCCAGATCAGTATTTCGATTTATGGTATCATATCGGCTATTTTGATTACCATCGTGATCGGCATTCCACTGTTTTTCGCCGTGGCTATCTTTGCCATCGTGGCCACGATCATCGGTGCGATTCGAGCCAATGATGGTGAGCGGTATCGCTATCCCCTCAATCTGCGTCTGATCAAGTCCTGAGATTGAAAGACACAAGCACAACCCAAATGTTATGCGCCCCCAACACGGCAAACGGTTTGCGCTTGCGCATTCCTGCCGGACAG
>CAYPUH010000489.1:0-2007 GCA_964413725.1 uncultured Cytophagia bacterium | reverse complement strand
CATATCGTCTTAAAATCAACAAACAAAGCCCGTCCCTCTTTAACGGTGTGGGGCAGTTTGTCTGGATGGATGTAAATATGGATGGACAAAAGAACGCAGGAGAACCGGGCCTGGAGGATGTCCGGGTCGAATTGCAAACTGCCGGGGAGTCCCAATATACCACAGAAACCAGTGATCAAGGCATCTATCAGTTCAGTAACATCACACCTGGGTCTTACCGACTGACCATCGATGAATCGACTCTCCCTGAAGGATATGTACTCACCACCGACAACCTGCCGCTGGATCTGGAGATTGAGAGTGACACCTGGCTCTTATCTGCAAACTTTGGATTCAACAATGCGTCGTTTCCCATTGAACTCTCCAGCTTTACAGCAAACTATATCGCCGGCGCCGTGCAACTCGAATGGGTCACGCAATCGGAAACCGACAATCTGGGCTTTTATATCTACCGTTCAGTATTTGCAAACGGTCCGTTTGAAAAGTGCTCCGAGACCCTTATTCCGGGTGCCGGAAACAGTTCATCAAGAAACGCATATCAGTTCACAGATGACACGGTGGTCAGAGGAAACACCTATTATTATCGGCTGGCTGATGTAAACCATTCCGGTAAAGTGCACATGAGTGAAACCATTTCCGTGGACACGCACGTACCCAATCAATACGTGCTGGAGCAAAACTATCCCAATCCATTCAATCCATCCACCACCATCGAGTTCAATGCCGCAGAGTCCGGTATGGCACAACTCGTCATTTACAACGTTCTTGGACAGACGGTCAAAACACTTGTCGACAATTATGTGGAGGCGGGACAACACAAATTCACCTGGGATGGACTGAATGAGAATGGAAGAGCGGTTCCCAGCGGGTATTATCTCTACAAGCTCACGATCAATGGCTATACGGAAACCAAAAAAATGACGCTGCTGAAATAAGACAACGTTCTGTTCGACATATGCGGGCAGGCGATGTGAGGAATCTGTCAGTGGAATTTCCGTTGTCGCCGAGCTTCAAAAAACAGAATGGCTGCGGCGGCTGAGACATTGAGGGACTCTATGGTTCCGAGAATGGGAATCTGTATCAGAAAATCGCACTGTTCCCGTACCAGCCGTCGCATTCCCGATCCTTCACTGCCCAGGACAATCCCCATGGGACCGGACCAGTCCAGCTGGTCATAATAGCGATCTCCGCTCTGATCGGCCCCGGCGAACCAATAGCCAAGATGTTTGAGATCTTTTATCGTACGGACCAGATTGGTCACCTGAATGACAGGCAGATGCGCAGCCGCCCCGGCAGAGGTCTTGAATACGGTCGGACCGAGGCCGGCGGAGCGATCTTTGGGAATGATCAGTCCGTCCAGGCCGGCGCCTTCCGCGGACCGGATGATGGCCCCGAGATTGTGGGGATCCTGAATAGAATCGAGAATCGCCAAAAGACCGGGGGTCTCTTTTTGTTGCAACAGATGCAGCCATTCCTCCCAGGACGTATATCGCTCAACAAAATCGACCTCAGCCACCACGCCCTGGTGAGGCGCGTTTTGGGTCATTTGGTTCAGGACGGATTTGTCTACATGCTGGATTTTTACACCCTGTTGTCTGGCCCGTGAGATCAGGTTGTCAACCGCGGCGCCCCGGCTGTTTTTCATGATATACAACATCCGCGTGGGACCGCTGGCCGCCAACCATTCTGTGACGCTGTTTCGGCCAAAAATGAGTTGTTTCATCCCTGTTCCCGATGAGTGGGTTTGTAAACTGTCATCACTGCCGGAATCAAATCGCACCGAGATGCGACGGAATCACCCGGCCCTCATAGACCGGATCGACGGGTCCGGCCAGAGAAATACGGCGTCTGCTCTCGTCCATAGTGACCGTCAGCTCCCCTCCGGGAAATGTACACCGGACCGGTGATTGGACCGCATGGTGAATCGAGCCGGCCAGTGCAGAGGCCACTGCGCCGGTGCCACAGGCCAGTGTTTCCCCCTCAACACCCCGTTCCCAGGTCCGAATG
>CAYPUH010000488.1:0-2014 GCA_964413725.1 uncultured Cytophagia bacterium | reverse complement strand
ATCCATAAGGTTTTCCAGCCGTCGTTCCGAAATATTTGCCAATTGAGCCAGCGCCATTCCCAGCGTGTCACAGGCCAGGGATATGGGCTGTCCGTGAAAATTGCCACCCGAAAGCACCTCCTGATCTTCGGGGAAGATCAGAGGGTTGTCGGTGGCAGCATTGAGTTCTGTTTCGATGACCTGACGGACATAGTCCAGGGCATGACGCACCGCGCCATGAACCTGGGGGATGCACCGGGAACTATAGGCATCCTGAACTTTTCCGCACTGACGATGTGAAGCAACGATTTCACTGTTGGCGAGCAGACGTCTGAGATTGGACGCACAGGCGATTTGTTGAGACAATCCCCGGGCATTGTGAATGCGTTCATCAAATGCTCTGGGAGAGTGAAGCAGGCTCTCGACACTGATCGCTCCGGCGATATCGGCCAGTTTGATCACGTTGAGGGCCCGGGACAGCGCGAGGGCGGCATAGGCGGTCATCACCTGAGTACCGTTTAAAATGGCCAGGCCTTCTTTGGCATGAAGCGTGAGAGGCGGAAGCCCCACCACATCCAGCGCCTCCCGTCCACTCATGCGTTCTCCATTGACCCACGCTTCTCCCAGACCCAACAGGACCAGGGTCATATGAGCCAATGGCGCCAGATCTCCCGATGCCCCCACCGAACCCTTTTCCGGTATGCAGGGTACAGCATTGTGATTCAAGAGATAACAGAGGTGTTCGGCAATAAGCGGGCGCGTGCCGGAATATCCCCGACACAGCGAGTTGCATTTCAGGGCCAAAGCGGCACGCGCGATGGCTGGGGGAATAAACTCTCCGGTTCCGCAGGCGTGACTGAGGACGAGATTGAGCTGTAATTCTTCAATGTCTTCAGGTGGTATGTGGACGTTTGCGAGCTTTCCGAAACCTGTATTGACCCCATAAACCACCTGCCCGCTCTCGATGATGCGTTCGATGCTTTCCCGTGAGCGATTCATCCGGGCAATCGCTTCCTGCGCGAGGGTTACCCCTTCACCTTGTTCGGCTATCTGATACAGCTTTGAAAGCGTTAGCGATTCCCCGTCGATAACGATGGGATTCATGGAGGGTATCCTTTTTTATTTATCAATAATGATACCAAAAATTTGCTAAAGAATCAACCGCTTTTTGATCCGGGAAGAATCGGACCGGGCAATGGGAGAGAATGAGACTCGGACCGGTCTTTGGATGGAAATAAAAAGGGGCTGTTTCACACGTGCGTGAAACAGCCCCAAAGGATGTCGCAGGGACCGGAATCTCCAGTCCTGTGATATCAGAGAGGTGAATCGTCTACATCACTTCGAGATTCTGAAATTCTGCGTACAGTTTCAGAATCGCCGGGACGTAATCTCTGGTCTCGGCGAACAGGATGTTGTTGTTGCGGTTGCTCTCGATCCACATCTCTGCGCGTTTCGGGCCTCCGTTATAGGCTGCCAGGCCACCATCGTGTTGATAGACCTGTACCAGGTCGTGGAGATATCGGCAACCCAACCGGATGTTGAGAATTGGATCGTATAGAATATCTTCTGCCGAGGTCCATTTGATCCCCTCTTTGACCGCCAGATAGGCACCGGTCGATGGCATGATCTGCATCAAACCCATTGCCCCCACGTACGACGTCACCGTCGGCTCCCATGTCTTGGCACTCTCGTGCGTAATCGTCGCTAGGATAAAATCGATATTTAAATTCGGGTACTTTTGCGACATGCGATAAATTTCTTCCCCGATCTGCTGGCGCAAATCTGTTGGCATTTCATTGTTATACCGGTTGATGATTCCCGTGATTTTTGTCATGCCAACATGACGAGACGAATCTATCCTAGCCCACTGTTTTCCAATTTCCAGTTTGCTGGCTATATTTGACACCTCGGTCTGCGTAGAACGCTGGTGGTACCCTTGGACGATCCAAAATGCAACCAGCCCAAAAAGCAGCAGATTCAGCGCAAGCAGTTTGGCAACCTGCTTCCACTCTATTTGCCCTGCACTCATGAAACC
>CAYPUH010000487.1:0-2024 GCA_964413725.1 uncultured Cytophagia bacterium | reverse complement strand
CGTGTCAACGGCAATGTCTATAACATACACCCTAAAAAACTGAACACACCGGGGGTATTTTGAATCAGGTGGCGGGTTTCTTTATCATAGATCATATGGATAAGCATGTATCCGGGGAACATGATTTTCGTCCGAGTGCGTTTTTTCCCTTCTTTCATCTCGGTAATCTGTTCCGATGGCACAAGTATTTCGTCAATCTTTTCTTCGAGATTATTATGCTTGATCTCGTTTTCCAGATATGCTTTGACCTTGTTCTCATGCCCGGATAAGACATGCAATGCAAACCATTTTAACTCGTTTTCACCCACCAACTCTATCCTACATGTTTAATAGATGAGATCTAACAGTCGCGACAAAATGTGATCGATCACAAAAATATACACGGCGAAAATGATGGCAACGACGATCACGATAATCGTTTGTCCTTTTAATTGTGGCCACGATGGCCAGCTGACTTTACTCATCTCTGTGCGGACATCGCCTAGAAACTTGGTCGCTCTCTGTATCATACCGTTCGACTGTTTTAAATACATAGATTCCGGTGTTGGCCAGGCAACACCCGGTTTAAAAAGCAGGCCCAGGAGGACTCGAACCCCCAACCTCCGGATTTGGAGTCCGGCGCACTAGCCAATTGTGCTATGGGCCTAGCAACTCTTAGCGAGTTTCTTTGTGAACGGTGCGCTTGTCGCACCATTTACAATATTTCTTATGTTCTATACGACCGCTGTGTTTACGCCGATTTTTATCCGTAGAATAATTGCGACGCTTACAGTCGGTACATTCCAATATGACAAGTTCTCTCATGATTCAACCAGAGTTATTCGATGATCTTTGTCACAACACCGGCACCCACAGTGCGGCCACCTTCACGAATTGCAAACCGCAATCCTTCTTCCATGGCAATGTCAGTAATCAGTTTTACGGTCACCTTGACATTGTCACCCGGCATGACCATCTCCACACCTTCGGGAAGATTCAATTCACCGGTCACATCCGTGGTACGAAAGTAAAACTGCGGACGATACCCATTGAAAAACGGGGTGTGACGTCCACCTTCTTCTTTACTCAATACATACACTTCGCCTTCAAACTGGGTGTGAGGCGTGATCGAGCCCGGCTTGGCAACCACCTGACCACGAATCAAATCGGCCTTGTCCACTCCGCGCAACAACAATCCCGCATTGTCGCCTGCCTGACCTTCATCCAGGATCTTGCGAAACATCTCGACACCCGTACATACTGTCTTCTTTTTCTCTCCCAATCCAATGATCTCTACTTCCTCGCCAACCTTGACAATACCGCGCTCGATTCGCCCGGTGCCTACTGTACCACGACCGGTGATCGAAAAAACATCCTCGACCGGCATCAAAAACGGCTTGTCAACATCACGCTCAGGAGTCGGTATATAACTATCCACCGCTTCCATCAGATCCACGATACATTTGGTCTTTTCTTCATCAGAGGGATTGTCCAAAGCCAAAAGTGCACTGCCCATAATCACAGGAATATCATCGCCGGGAAATTCGTATTGACTCAACAATTCTCGCACTTCAAGCTCTACCAGCTCCAACAACTCGGGATCATCTACCTGATCCGTCTTGTTCATAAATACAACCATATAAGGCACATTCACCTGACGTGCCAAAAGAACGTGCTCGCGGGTCTGTGGCATCGGACCGTCGGCAGCACTCACCACCAACATGAGCATAGTGACGTGTCTCGGTTTCATATTCGGCATGGTGAACATTGATCGTTACGCCTCGAGCCTTTTCTTCCGGGGCATTGTCGATCTCGTCATAAGACCGCGCCTGCGCAAAACCCTTCAACGCTAAGGTCTGGGTGATGGCAGCTGTCAAGGTGGTCTTACCATGGTCTACGTGACCGATGGTACCGATATTCACATGCGGCTTTGTTCGCTGAAATTTTTCCTTAGCCATTTTTTCCTCCGACTCTGAATGAAAATTTAAAGAGCGAGCCCACGACCAGGATTGAACTGGTGACCTCATCCTTACCAAGGATGCGCT
>CAYPUH010000486.1:0-2040 GCA_964413725.1 uncultured Cytophagia bacterium | reverse complement strand
CCGGCTGTTGCCACCGGCATAGATGCCATCGAAATAGTCGATGAAAAAATCGGCCAGCAACCAGTTCAGCATGATCTCCGCCCGTGTTTTCATCACCGGATCCTCGGCAAACTGATACAGCATGCACATGGGTGTGAGATAAAAGTCCATATAATGGGGGGAGTCGAACTCTCCCTGTCCGATGGTGGTGGTGAGCGTCATCCAGTGTTCTAGCCAGCCTTTGGCATCCTCGAAATTTTCATCCGAACTCTTGCCGTTAAACCACATCTCTCCCGGTTGATCGGGCCAGGACTGCGACGCCAGGTACAGGGTGGTATAATACATGACCCAATGATTTTCGGTATCGCCGCGATAGGGGTGATAATCCCGAAAGGCCAGCCGGATCTTTTGTTGATAGGATTCCGGCATGGTGTCCTGTCCGTACAGATAGAGGGCCATAATTGGATACATCCAGAACATATCACCGCGCGGTTTGGTGGTGAGGGTATCGATGATACTCAATGCCGCCCCGATATCCTCTCCGGCATGCAATTTGGCCATGGCCACATGTGCACTGCGGTCGTGATCCATGTTTTTAAAATGGGTGATCACGCTGTCGGCGCGCTGCCGGTAGGCCTCCTCATACTCACCGGCCGTCGCTGTGGTAAACATGATCAATGTGAGCAAAACAAATCCAAATGGTTTCATAACAGGGTCTCCACAAAAACATTTATTCTTCACGTTCTTTGCGTTTTCTCGGTGCACTGTGCGTTGATGGTTTGTGTTCCCAGAGAGGCTCAATCGATTTCCACCGCCCAGACCCGGCCGTCGCATTCGGCGGCGCAGTCGAAATGCTCTCCCCCGTCGGTGCTCTGATAAAAGCCAAAGTTGAGCACCCCCGCGGCAATCCGATTGGAATCCAGCGGATAGATGGCAAGATCCCGAACGGTCTTGTCGGTGATCTCGTTATCGAGACCCTCCCACGTCCGGCCGTAATCGGTGGTTTTGCTGACGCCGCAGAGAAACCCACCGGCATAAAAGGTGCCGGGGGTGTTGGGATCGATCGCCACACTGTAAATTGCACGTCCCTTGAGTCCCATATTGATTTGTCGCCAGACCATCCCGCCATCCCGGCTCAGGTACACACCCGCCTCGTCGGTGCTGCAGAGCATCAGGTTCTCGTCATAGGGAGCGACCTGCAGGTCATGAATCTCGCGACCGGTCATGCCCAGTCGGTCCCAGGTGGTTCCACCGTCGTTACTGACAAGCAATCCGTCCGCCGTCCCCAGATAGAGCACATCGTGATCCGACGGTTTGATGATCAGGCAGGAATTAAAGGTGAGACTGGTGGGAGACAGTCCAGCGGTGAGTTCTGTCCAGCTGTCGCCATTGTCCATACTCTTCCAAGTGCCAAAGGACGAGGTCACATACACCGTCTGCACATCGGTGGTATCGATTACCACGGTCTGGCATTCGGTGAGCTGCCAGTCGGTAACGATCTTCCACGAGTCGCCACCGTCCAGACTGCGCAACACCCCATTGCCGGCAGCGGCAAAGATACGTTGCCCCTCCGATACCGGATCCACATCGATACCGAATATGGAGATATTTTCCCATCCCAGATGCTGCCACTGATCCAGAGCAGAGTTGCTTTTATACAGGCCAGTCTGATAAATATCACGGCCCACCACGGTTATTTTTTTTCGTCCGATCACTGAAAAATAGATGTGAGGGGATTGTGCCAGGGCTGGTAACGTGACGCTCAAAAGCAATAAAAAGGCCACCAGAGGTCGATACGATTTCATTCCAAAGACTCCTCCATCATGGGGTGACGGGTTGGCCGGCGTATGGGTCCAAACAACGATATGCCGGAATAAGGATAAAAAACACAGGATTTACTATCTTTTTAATATCACTGCTGTCCCAAATAATCAAAATCAGCATTTTATTAAATTGAAAACATGGCATTTAACTATTTTTTGAGCCAAACTGTTAAACATGTCGACAAAAACGATAACAAAAAGTTCATCGGAGAAAAACACGAGTAGTCGCGAATCAATG
>CAYPUH010000485.1:0-2047 GCA_964413725.1 uncultured Cytophagia bacterium | reverse complement strand
TGGTCTCCGATGTGGAGAAACAGGAGCGTCTCGTTCAGCTGCGTGATGAGGTGCTGCAGCTCTGCAATGAGTTTGATACATTTCTCGACCGCTCAAACCGACATCCGCTGCGGGGCAAGATTCAGCAATTCAAAAAGAGTTACATCTATGATGTCTATTTGCCTGCGCATGATAAATATGTCGGTGATCAACAAAACTGGTCGGTTTTGCAGCGGTATGAATACATGGATGAATTTAAAACGCTTTCTTTGTTGAATGGCCTCACCTGTATCAGCGATTCGGAATTTCAAAAACGGGTGCTCGAATGGAACGAGCTGCGAAAATACCGGTGCAACAATCCGGATCTTGAAAATCAGCTAAAAACCGCGGTGCGCTGTCAGACCTGCGGTTTTCCCGTGCAGATGAATTATCAAACCATTGCACAAACCCTTGATAACATAACTGATGACATTGTCACCCTGCTTGATCTTTATGAAGAGAAAATTCTCAACGAAATGCGCCAATATCGAGACAATGTGCAATTTCTGGATAAAAGTGAACAGTCCTTGGTCCATAAAATGTTGGACACCCAAAAGTTGCCCGAGCATATTACCCCGAACATGGTGCAGACCATCAACAAGCTGTTCACAGAGATCGAGGTGGTGGAAATCGATGATGCGGACCTGATGGCGCGGTTGTTCCCGGACAATCAGATGTGCACCCTCGAGGAATTACGGTCACGCTTTTCTGCCCTGGAAACGGATCTGTTGAAGAACCGCAAGGAATCAGAGGTGCGTATTAAACGCAAATAATACTCTTTTTCGATGGTTGCCGTTTTTATGACGATTCAAAAAGGACCTGCTGTATGAACGCAAAGAAACCTCTATCTGAACTCCTCGACTCGCTGCGACACCTCGAGGGCTTTCCCATCGGTGAGGATAAAGATATTCTCAACCTCTCCGATCCGCCGCACTATACCGCCTGTCCCAATCCCTATATCGACGACTTTATCGCCGAGCACGGCACTCCGTATGACGAAACCACAGACGAGTATCATCGCGAACCCTTTGTGGGGGATGTGAGTGAGGGAAAGAACGATCCCATCTATAACGCTCACTCTTACCACACCAAAGTGCCGCACAAGGCGATCATGAAATACATCGAACACTATACCGACGAGGGCGATATCGTCTTTGACGGCTTTTGCGGCACCGGCATGACCGGGGTGGCGGCCCAGCTCCTCAACCGCAAGGCCATTCTCTCGGATCTGTCGCCCATCGCCACTTTTATTGCCTATAACTATAACAAACGGGTGGATGTGGACGCCTTTGAACGCGAGGCGCGACGGATTCTGGACGAGGTCGAGGAAGAGTGTGGCTGGATGTACGAGACCAACCACATTGATCAAACAGACTCTCATGAAGTTCAGCTCGATTGGCAGAAAACATCTGATCATTCTGGAAAGGGCATCATCAACTATACTGTCTGGTCGGATGTGTTTGTGTGTCCCTATTGCGGCAAAGAGATCGTCTTTTGGGAGGCGGCGGTGGACACAGAAAACGGTGCTGTACGCAAAACATTTCCATGTCCGCATTGTGAAGCCGAGACGACGAAAAGAGAGTGCGATCGCGCCACGGTCACCTTTTTCGACCGGGCCCTTGGCCGGGAAGTGACGCAAACCAAACAGGTGCCGGTGCTGATCAACTATACCTATGGCAAAAAACGCTATGAAAAACGCCCCGACGCCGATGACCTGGCCCTGATCGAAAGAATTGAACAGAGTGACATTCCCTATTGGGTCCCGACGGATAGGATGGAAGAAGGAGATGAAGCAAGACGAAACGATCGAATCGGCATCACCCATGTGCATCATTTTTATACCAAGCGGAATTTGTGGGTTTTAAGCCGATTTTATTGTAAATCAAATAGAGAAAAATTATTACTTTTTGAATCAATTTCTGGACAACTTGTTAGTAAATTGTCTCGATATAATATGGGACACAGGGGAAATGGACCGATTAGTGGAACTTTGTACATAGCTTCAATGGTTGCTGAAACTAATATATTT
>CAYPUH010000484.1:0-2052 GCA_964413725.1 uncultured Cytophagia bacterium | reverse complement strand
TACCTGGACGATGTGCATCGGGAGCCTCCTCGTCTGGATGATGGTCTTGCTTTGATACGGTCAACTCTTCGCTCCTCAGAGCGCTGTGGCAAACGTCGGTTTGTGCCCTGGATTAGACCAGGCGGTTGGGTACTCTTTCCTTCTTTCCGAGTATGGCGATGATGGATTCGACACACATCCGGGCCATGGCCTCCCTGGCTTCCCGGGTTGCGCTGCCGAGGTGCGGAGCCAGAACCACAGTGTCGAGGCTCAGCAAGTCGGGATGGACCCTGGGTTCTTGTTCAAATACATCAAGACCCGCACCCGCAATTTGGCCGGATTGAAGTGCTTTAACCAGCGCGACTTCATCGACAATCGATCCTCGGGCGGTATTGATGACAATCGCATCCGCTTTCATACGATCAAAGGCAGCCGCGTCCAGAAGATGGTGGGTCTCAGGGGTGAGTGGACAGTGCAGAGAAAGAATATCACTCCGATTCAACAGATCTTGAAAGGATATAAATCTGGCATTCAGGATTCGCTCATCTGACGGATTGAGGGGAGTTCGGTCGCTATAGCAGATATTCATGCCAAAGCCCAGAGCCCGTCTGGCCATCGCCTGTCCTATGCGTCCCATACCCACAATACCGAGGGTTTTCTCGCGCAGCTCTGTGCCGAGCATCCAGGTGGTTTCCCAGCGTTTGAACGTGCCGGTTCGAACCGCCTGATCCGCTTGCAGTGCGTTCCGGGCGGTGGCAAGTAACAGAGTAAACGCCATGTCGGCTGTGGAATCGGTAAGGACGCCGGGGGTATGTGTTACGGCGATTCCCAGTTCCTTTGCCGCCTCCAGATCGATATTGTCCACGCCCACCGCATATTGAGCAACGATTTTTAGGTTGGGACAAGCCTGTAATACCCGGCGGGTAACCGGATCGGATAACAGCGAGAGGACCGCGCGGGCATCTCCAATCAAGTCGATCAGTTCATTTTCGGTCCACGGTCCCTCTGATCCCGGCTTGTCATGCACGGAAACCCTGGCGTGCTGTTTCAGTGCATCGATGGCGAATGGTAGAATCGGTCGGGTAATAACCACATCCGGCGTTTCTGGTTTCATAACTCCCCTTTGTTACCAACTATTTTTGAATTCTGTATGAACAGAATCCAGGCAGGATGATTGTTTTGCAATGATTTCATTGACCTATGATGATATTCTTTCCCGAATAGTGGTGAATTCAAGTTTTTCGGGGATTTGGTACGTCCCACCGCATCCGGGAAACGATCAGAGCCGTGGGAATACCGCTCGTTTAGATCTATGGGGATGTTCTCGAACAAGTATAACAAAAGTTGTTTCGACAATCAAGTGATTTTAACCGGCCACACCCGTTTGAATCGGCGAAACGCCGGACATTTCCAGTCCTCGCAGCAGAGTATTGCAACCGATGGGGTGAAATGATAGACTCAACAAGAATAGAGATTTATAGAGATATCTCCGGGATTCAATGGTATGAGAATTCAATCAGATGTATCGGCTTAGCATTGACTGTTGATAAACCGTACCAGGTACGGTCCTTCCGGATCGTTGGAGGATTTGTAAATCATCAACTGACCATACAGGTGGACCAGTTTTTCGATATAGTCTTCCCATCGCAGAGTGATGCCCTCTATCGAGGTCTGATGGTCAGATTTTTTTACCGATTCATCCTGAATCAGCGCCATGCGCGGCCCCCCTCAGCCATAGCCGCTCATGAGAAGACGAAATGTGGGGGATGCATCGGAGAGATGTGATAATCTCCGGAATGCTTCTCTCGCCGAATCTTCAAGTTTAAACGGAGGAATCATTGAACGTCCCAGGTTTATATTCCAGGCATTGTTTCCGCGATGGAGGTAACGTGCTGGTCTCCGGTTTTCATTTTCTATATGTCGTGTCAGACGTTACCGATCAGCCTCTTTTGATTTGATGTTAAAGATCTCTGTATTCTTCAAAAAAATTGTCATACTTGAAAAATAGTCACATACAATCTTGTCCAAAATAGATTTTTGCAACCAAAAGATGATAACCGCAGAGCTCAGAGA
>CAYPUH010000483.1:0-2070 GCA_964413725.1 uncultured Cytophagia bacterium | reverse complement strand
GCACGGGTCTCCCGTTGCGTACTGGAAGAGTTGAGCTGACTGAAAAAATTCTTGAAAACGATTTTGCCGTTGGGCAACCGATAGTCCATCACCAGGCTCGCACCAAAGCGGTTGCGGATATTGTCTTCAGCCCTCAGGGAAAATCGATCCATTGTCAGTTCACCTGGTTGATGCAAAAGAAACTGAGATGCATGGGTATATGTGCTGTTAAAGTAATCGGTACTGCGGTCATCCTGGTAAGCCGATACCTGCGCCATCACACCGAGTTTTTCGTCCAGAAAACGATTGCTGACCGCCAGTTCGCCTTTGGGCATCCCGATTTTCTCTTTCAGACCGCTATAACCGCCTTTTAAATCCACTTGCACTCTCAGGCCCGAGGGTGCATCCTTTAAAACGAAATTGACATTACCTCCCGTAGCATCGCCTTCCATATCTGCGGTCAGCGCTTTTGTCAGGACAATACCGTCGAGCATATTGGGCGTGATAAATGCCAGTCCCACACCACGGCCATCACTGGTACTGGGCACTTTGACGCCATCGATGGAGACAGAATTGAATCCACCGGACAATCCGCGAATGCTGACACTGGACGCTTCACCGCCGTCCCGATTAATCGAGACCCCCGGCAGCCGTCCTACCGACTCTGCAGCATTGGCATCGGGCATTTCCTCGATGCGGTCAGAAGAGACCACATTGACGATTTGTCGTGCAGTCAGTTGCTGGTTGATCGCTTCCATCTGACCTTCAGCCTGAGCCGTGACGATAATCTCATCTCCTTCTACGACTTTGTAGGAGAGCTTGAATTCGATGTTCCTGGTTTGTTTGGGATTGAGTTGGATGTTGAGGGTGTCTGATTTGTATCCTATAAAGGTGGCAACGGCATCATATCTTCCGGGCGGCAGGTTGGGAATGACAAAGACGCCTTCGATATTCGTTGCGGCACCAAAGTTCGTTCCGCTGATAACGACGTTTGCACCCGGCAAGGGTTCTCCGCTGCCCGCATCGATGACTATCCCTTTCAATGTTCCTCTGGCTGCCCTGGGCCTGGAACGGGGGGTATCGTTTTGTGGAACCAATGCCAATGATCCGCCATTTGTTATTTTCAGACTGGTGCCTGTATTTTTGAGAATATTAAGCAAAATCTCGAGCACGTGTGTATCGTTCATTCTCAAAGAAACCCGTTTTCGCAGAGGCAGGTCATTGGTAGGATAATTGAATTGTAACTGGCTTTTATCGGCAATGGTGGCCAGGGCATATTCCAGAGGTTCATCCTCGATATCAACTGAAATTTTGTTCAACAAGTTGACCGGTACTTTTTGCCCCCCAAACTCTTGTAATACCTCATAATGGTACTCGTCCGATTCCTGAGCGAAAGAAAAAACAGCGACACATAAAATGAGCGATACAATCAGTAAACCTGTGAATGATTTCATAATGATCACCCTAGTTTTTGACCAGTTTTATTTCTTTACCTTTTCGTATTACCCGAGTATTGGTTAGCACAGAAATGAGCTCAATGACATCGTTTACATTCGTTTGTTTGAGATGAATGGTGAGTTTTTTGTTCAGAACAGATTCATCATGCACGGTGAAGTGAAAATCATACCACCGTTCAAGTTGAGAGAGAATCACCTCGAGTCTGGCATCTTTGAAAACCATTTCATTGTTCATCCAGGAGATATAGTTTCGGATATCCACATTGACCGGTTTGCTCAATTTGCCTTTTTCTGTCAGGGAACTGTATTTATCTTTTGTGATCAAAACCGTATCGGTGTCGATTTCTTTATGCGTGAGAGAGACACAACCTTGTTGCACGGCCACATCGACAGAAGGGATTTCTTTCCAGGCTCTGATATTGAATTTCGTGCCCAAAACCCCTATACGAGCCTGCTTGGCAAGGACATAAAAGGGATGCTCTGAATCATGTGTGACGTGAAAAAATGCTTCCCCTTTGAGATAGACCTCTCTTTTTTTGTCAAAGGAGGTGGGATAGCGGATTTCACTGCCGGAATCGAGAAATACTTTGGTACCATCTGAAAGGTGGAGCGTATATCGTTCACTATTTTGGAC
>CAYPUH010000482.1:0-2070 GCA_964413725.1 uncultured Cytophagia bacterium | reverse complement strand
GATATGTGTTGAACCGGGTATCTTCATATCGAACTCCCATCTGATCGGGGGGCTGGTTTACAGAATCATCCCAGATACGAGAGGAGAGCACAATCGAATGACTCATCCCGGGCTGGATGACTTCAAAGTTCCAGCTCAGAATGTCGTATTGATCGTTAACGTTGATATAATTAATCGCTGTGGGCTGCAGATATTCCGTGTTAGGAGGAAGTGTATCCTGTATGGTGACGAAAAGGGCCGGAGCCTCGCCCTCGTTGCTGATGGTCATGGTATAGAGATAGTCGATATAGCCGTTTCCCGGGATCCAGTCGCTATCCTTTTCGGTAACCAGATGAGGTGCCTTTGGTTTTTCATCAAAAAAGAGTGGAGAACCGGTATAGAAAAGAGCGGTATTGCCGCCTTCCATGCACAGGTCAGCTTGCCACCAACCGGGATGAGGTTGACTGATCAGATCGCCACCGGGGGGAGGAAATTCTGAACCCTCTGATTGATTCCATACACCTGATGCCGATGGGGTGCCGCTGAACACGGTTTCAGAAGGATCTGTATAGGTAATCCGGGCAGAGTTGTCGTTTTCAGCATCCATATCAAAATTCATCAACCGGATCTCATTGGATCGGGGCGCGTAAAACCAGACGGGAGCACACCCGGTTTCCTGAAGGCTGAAGCAGCCCTGTGCCTGAGCGATGCTCAATTCATCCCCGTCATTGGGGATGCCATCGGGATCACTCTCCACAAGACGAATGCGGTATCGGTTGACATCATCATCGCTGGTGGAGACAAAGAGGGAATAGATACCCCATCCATACTCGACAACTTTGATCGAAACAAATGGAACCCATGATCCCGAGGTCTCCGTGGAGGGTTCAAAATTCTGCTCCGTTATGACCGTCATTTGATCTGGTGCGATCAGGGTAAACGTTGTCGAATCCCAGTTGTCACCGGTTTGATCATCGTGCTGTCCATAGGATTCCGGATCGTATAGTTCCAAAACCAACTCAAAATCGGGACGCACCAGATAGGGAACATAAAGTTCGTACACGTGGGCCTGATTGCCGGCTTGCGGAGAGGCATCGCTCCACCAGTCTCCTTCATCGAGACCCAGATGGGGACCGTTGGTGACCAGATTGATGCCAGAATCGTCACCGGGAACTGTAAAATCAGCACCCCAAACAAGTCCATGCAGCAACAATACCAGAATCCCGATTCCAATCATACTGTTTCGCTTCATGATGTTCTCCAATGGTTGATCCGTTTTTTTTGAGCCTGCTCTTGTTGTCTTGTGGACCGTTCAACACTTGACTGTTGGTTGTACCCCATCAGCGTGAGAGTGGCAAACCGCGAACGCAATTCATGCGGGGTTGCGACCCGTCGGGCATCTGTCGCGGGTTCCCGGTTGAATACCCGGGGAACTGTGGCACCCGGTCCACACGATGAGAAGTTTATGTCACATTTTTTACACATTGTCGGATTGTTGTTACAGTTTTTATTGTTATAATTCAATGACTTATGTCGTAATCTTTTACCGCTCGATGTTTCACTCCGAGCTTCATTGTTTGTTAAATCAAAAACAATGCCAAACCACGGTTTTGTAACGAATAGACTACTGATCTTGTGGTGCTGTCGGATCATATTGATTTTTTAAGTGTCTGTTTTCGAATGGCTTATTTGAGGACTTTGGCATATGACCAAAAGTTGGATCGCAACTATTGGGTTTGGATTGATTCTGGGATTGCTGGCTCCGATGCAGGGTTCCATCGTACGCGCGCAGGATTCCTATCATGTCACATCTTTGACGGTTCGCGGTGCGGAACATTTTTCTGCCGATCGAATCAAAAAGCAACTCTCTCTGCGTCCGCGCTCTCTCTGGCAGCGTGTCCGGTTCTGGAAAGATCCTCCATCTTTCAGCCGAATCCTGTTTGAAGAAGATATTGAGGGATTAAAAGTCTTTTATCAGAAAAGGGGGTTCCCGGATGTACACATTGCCACCGAGGTGGTGCCGGATCATGACGCCCGCGAGGTCTCCCTGATCCTGGATATTTCCGAAGGTGAGCCGGTACAGGTGGGAGA
>CAYPUH010000481.1:0-2072 GCA_964413725.1 uncultured Cytophagia bacterium | reverse complement strand
TATCAGCTGTGATATGCCCGTGTCTGAACGCTCTGTTCTGAATCTCAAATCCAGTGGTTTACCCTTTATTTTGAGTTCTCTGGAATTCGATGCCGGTCATCCGGGTTTTATCTCCTGCCAAGCTGTTCCGTTTCTTTTCGATGAGATCCTGAGCCAGGATGGGGTCACGCTTGCCTTGCAATCAGATGGGCGTTTGACGGGGTCACCGAATATTGTAACCGACCATGTGTTGAGTCTGGTTCCGAACAGTGATATGCTCTCCCTGAGAGTGATGAATATACACGGCACGATCGATGCTCAACCCGCGGGTTCTGTTTGGGATGATGAGCTGACTATCGAAGGACAGATCGAGTTTGTTTCGGATTCAGAAACCATCAGCAGTCCGGTAGAATTGGTCGCCAACAACACGGGTGCTGTTCTGGGTACGTTTACTGCCGGCCAGGGGTCGTTTCGATATTCGCTGTCTGATTTTGCCATGGATTTTTCGCATTTGCAGTGCAATCAAATCCAGTATCGGCAGGACCTGAAGCTCTGGATCTTTGATTTCACATTGGATATGCAGATGCATTTTGATGACCTCGGTCTTTCACTTCCACCGGTGGCTGGCATTCATATGGGACGTTTTGGCATCGAACTGCCACAGATCAGTATCAATGATCTTTCTTCTGATACCTATCTACCCTTTAATGATACCGCTATCCGCCCCATCGCTTTTCGAATGTATTCCTACACGTTTGATTTGTTTCATGCCGAGGCCGATGATTTGGCAAGCATTGGATTGTTTTTTGACCTGGATATTCTGTTGCCTGACTTGCCGTCGCATATGGCATGGCTCAATACGGACCCCTTTCGGGCAAATAATGTCGCCTATGTCGGCGGAACGTTTTCCGGTTCATGGAATATGCGCAGATTTGATCCGCCACGATATATTCCGCTGGACGATCAGTCTCAAATGGGCTTTTTGGTCAGTCGCATACAGGGACATTTTCATCCCACGGATCAAGAGGCGACAACCCGATTGAACGTAAACGCGACCTTTTTAAGTGGCAACCGGCATAAAATCACACCAAAAACACCCATCGAGTTTGTTTTTGGTGAATTGGATCTTTTTTCGAATGGCATCTGGGAGGGGAAAAAATCCATTCGACTCGATGCCCCCATCCAGTGGGGAGAGGGGCTTGAAATTTCCGGCACATCATCTGAGCTGGTCTTTACACATACCGATAGCCGGCAACAGGCTGTGCTTGATCTTTCAGGCTATGTGGATATCCCCACCCTCTTAGGAGAAAGCATACGGGCGAACGGGGATGGGCGATTGGATCTGCTCGAATGGGAGTTTCTGGATGCTTTGTTTGTCACCAACGAGTCGTTCACGCTGGGGCTTCCGAACGTTGAACCTGTCCTGGGAATACACTGTCCGGCGGGAGCGCAACTCGATCGCCGGGGATTGCACATCCCATCGGGTGCGACCCGACTGGTATTGAACGACAACAGTCAGAGTGACTGTGAACTGACCCGGGAAATGATTGTTTCATTACCTGACTGGACGGTCTTGTCCGGTCAGGTGGATATCCATTCGCCTTTTGCCTTTCATATTACAGAGTTTGCAGGCGGGGGACGTGATATGAAGTGGCACTCCCTGTCCTCGCAATCAACCGGTGCACAGGGAAGGGATCATCTGCTTTTACATCTTCCGTCCGAAATTCGGTTGGTTGACGGTGACCTGCAGGCGATTGGAGATGCGCGGGCGCATCTTGAGTTGCAGACACAGGCATTCGAGCTTGAGTCGACGTTTAGTCATGATTTCCAGTATACCTTGACGCAAAATCAAATCAGCCGCGGCAGAGTCGACTTTTTCATCGGGGATGAAAAAGTCGCTGTGCTTGACTCGACGGGATTTCATCCCGGTGATTATTTTGGCACGGTAATGCTGGCATCCATCATCGCCCTTCCGGATAGCAATATTGCCTTTATCGATCTTGAAGAAAATGAACAGTTGATACTCGACTCGGACCAGAATTTGATCCACCTGAAAAGTCCGGCTGACCAACCTGCAAGGATACGGTTTCCGG
>CAYPUH010000480.1:0-2102 GCA_964413725.1 uncultured Cytophagia bacterium | reverse complement strand
GTGAGAGTGTTGAGCAGAATGAAATTTGAGGCGATCACGATCCATTTTTCGAGAGTGTAAGTCTCGGAAACATCCCACGCCAGATAGCCGGCTTGAAGCATAAAACCGATCAGCACCATCGTGCAAACATTCAAGGCCAATGCGAAGTACGCAAAGCGCGTCCCTAAAATGATGCCCACCAGCACCGCAAAAGCGAACAGCCACATGGGTCCCGCCGCAAACGCTCCAGGTGACAATATCAGAGTCATCCCCATCAGATAGAACAGCGTCACGGCCAGGACCGCCCTGAGATTATATGAAGTACGGTTGAAAAAGGTAATAAACAGAGCCAGACCGTAGGCAATAGTATCCACTACCACGATCTGGTAAAGATTGCTCTTCAGGGCTAAGACCACGCTTGGGATATAGGTAAATATGCCCAAAAGCGAAGCGGCCAAAAAGATCGTGCGCAGTATTCTTTCCCGCCAGTAGAGAAGCTTATTGTCCTCTACCGATTTTGGCGGATGAGTCAGATTGTATAAATACTTCTTCACCGGCTCCATTGCTGAGCGCATCTCTCCCACGCCCCCGATTTCTACTTGATAACAGCAATTACGACAATCATGGTGCTAATCACATATTCGGCTGAATCGTAGCAGGGATTGAGCTAAAACATGATAATCTAAGCCTTTATGCAGTCTGGCTAAACAGTCCTTAATCCTGTGCTAACCAATGCAGATTTGAGTTCAGTTTTGAAACCGCTGTATGCTCTATCCACTCATCCTGACAAAATCAGCCAGAGGCAATCATGCTTCGGAAGAATGCCGGCCAGAACGGATCCTGATGGGGCATTTCGATCGGTATTTCGAGACCACCGCGTCTTTGCAAAGTACGCCGTGACTTGTCCTCGATCACCTTCCCTATCACCGAGGCTTGAATGTTTTCTTTGCTTAGAGCGGTGATTATATCATCAGAACTGCCGGACTTGGCTGTCAGAAGAAGTGAACCTTCGGCAATTGCCGCCAAGGGATCGATGTTCAGCAGTTCACAGACGATCCGTATTTCATCAGGATATATAAATTTACTTTCATCGATTTCCATTCCCACCTCGCTGGCATTGGCGATTTCAAACAAACCTCCGATCACTCCTCCCTCGGTGGCATCATGCATGGCGGTTACTTTCCCGGACTTCATCGCGATTTCGCAATCCTTCACCACGCTCATTTCTGATTTGTAAGCCCTGGCTCTATCGACCAGTTCAGCCGGGTGCTTTTTCAACAATTCCTGCTCGTAGAGGTTGGCCAGGATGCCCGCTGTCTCAACCGCGGGTCCTTTGGTTAAAAGCACATCATCGCCCGGTCCAGCACCAGATGGAGTGATATACTCATTTTTATCCGCTATGCTGAACACGGTCACACCGCCGATAAGCGGGCTCGCAATTCCGGGATAGTAACCGGTATGACCTCCCACGATGGCAATTTCCAGCTCGAGTGCGGCCTGGTGGATAGAGTCGATGATCCGTTTAAACTCATTGTCCTCTGTTTCCGGGGGCATCAGAAGACTGTACGTCATGAACTCCGGCTTTACACCCATCACGGCGACATCGGAAGCGCCGATATGGACTGTGTACCATCCAAACATCTCAGGTGGCTGGCCGGGAATCTGAAAGATCGGGTCCTCGGCAATCACCATAACCTGCTCATGACCGATATCGATCACCGCTGAATCCACACCGGTCCGGGGCGGAACCAAAACACGGCTGTCACTTTTTCCCAATCTTGCAGATATAAACTGTTCGAAATCAGACAGATCGATTTTGCCGATTTTAGGGACGGGAATTGTCTCGGCTGTCCACAGCCGGGCCAGCTCACACACCTCCTCAGCTAATTCAACCGGGTGCTGACCGACCATAACGGTCAACGGTTCCTTGCCGGGCGCTTTGGATTCATAGAACATTTTCGGCACTTTGCCACCGGCGGAACGGACAGCCTCTTCGATCTTCCACGGCATCGAAGCTTTGTCGATACCGATTACTTCCGAAGGTTCTTTCTGGCGATCAATCGCGCTGAATATATATCCCTTTTTCTTACAATAATTTTCCAGCCAGATTGAGAACTCAGGAT
>CAYPUH010000479.1:0-2143 GCA_964413725.1 uncultured Cytophagia bacterium | reverse complement strand
TGGAAAAGCAACGCGAGGGTAAGCGACGCATGAAGCAACTGGGTAAAGTCGAGGTGCCGCAGGAAGCCTTCCTGGCCATCCTCAAAGTGTGATCTCCATCGTTGTTGCCATTGGATTCCCTACGAGGCAAGGTGTGTCTGCGAGTGAGGGTAACCCCTCTTTTGGCCGTTGACGATTAGCCGCGTTTGAACTCTTGACGCAGGAAAGATGCGAGACGTGATAATTGCCGAAAAACTAACCAAACAATATCTCAGAACCTGTGCCGTCGATCACCTCAACCTGCACGTGGGCAATGAGCTGTTTGTGTTTTTGGGTCCCAACGGTGCCGGAAAGACGACCTCCATTAAAATGATGACGGGGCTGATCAAGCCGACGGAGGGACGCGTACATATTGCTGGTCATGATATGCTCGCCGATCCCATGAAGGCCAAATCGGTTATAGGCTATGTGCCGGAACATCCCTATCTTTATGACAAGCTGACAGCCTTTGAATTTGTGCTGCTGATGGCTGACCTGTATCAGGTGCCCAGGAATATCGTGTTGGACCGCCTGAAACACTATCTGAACCTTTTTGAGTTGACATCCCGTCAGGATGAACTCATTGAGGAGTTTTCTCATGGAATGAAGCGAAAAATTGCCTTGATCAGCGCATTGATCTCCGATCCGGAGGTGCTTTTCCTGGACGAACCCACAGCCGGCCTGGATCCCAAGGCCGCACATCGATTGAAATTGCTGCTCCGGGAACGAGTGGACCAGGGTAAAACCGTTTTTATGACGACTCATATTTTGGAATTGGCTGAAAAGATGGCAGACCGGATTGGTATCATTCATCAAGGGAAATTGCTCAAACTGGACACCCTCAGCGGGCTGTTGTCAGTGGACAGTCATCGTGCCGAATCCCTTGAAACGATCTTTTTGCGATTGACCGAAACCAAAGAGGACTCTGTCGGAATCGGAAGTGACTGAATCCATGTTGCTTGTACTGTTGAAAAACAAATGGCGCCTGATGGTCAACGCCCTTTTTAAGGCTTCACCGGGCAAACGCCGGGGTCGTTTACTGGCGGGCGTGATTTTTCTGGGAGTTCCGGTCTATTTTTCGTGGCAAGGGGTTTTGATGCTATCCTCCCTCGTTCCCCGGGGTGCTGATGCTATATTGCTCTATCCGTATATCCGTACCCTCATGACCGGTGTGTTTGTCCTGTTGTTGTTCGGGGGGATCAGTGTGAGCCTCCAGGTCCTGTATCTTTCCACCGATCTGGGCCTGCTGAGAATGACTCCGGTTTCGGATCGAACGGTTATCCAGTACAAATGGGTTGAGAGTCTGCTGTCCAATATTCCGGTACTGGTCTATTTCGGGCTCTCGTTCCTCGTCTCCATAGGTCTGGTTTTAAGAGCACCCTGGATGTTTTATGTGTTCTTACCCGTGGTCGCTTTGTTATTTGCTACCATCCCCACCTCACTGGCGGCTCTGGTGTCCAATGGTCTGTTGTATGTTCTCTCCCCCAGACGTGCGAAGCTGATTTTTCGTATCCTGCTCGTACTCGTCTTTGTTGCCCTATGGCTGGCATTCAACAATTGGCGGCAACAGGTCGGTATGCTGAATCCGACAATGGGATTCCAGGGAATGGACTCCACAAGCCTGGGTGGGCTGTGGCCATGGGATATGGTATCTCAGGCTGTTTTTACTCTGGGAGTGGGAGAGTGGCAACCTGCCGTTGTTGCCATCGCACTGCTTGCAGCCCTGGCGATTCTTTCAAGTCAGGTCTCCTGGTTTGTGACGGAACGATTGTATCGCCAGGGAGAATTGGATGAATCCAGATGGAATCGCAAAACGGTTTCCACCGTCCGGACCACCGCTAACCGGGGGGTGTCTGGAGCTGTGTCTTTTGCATTTTGGTCGCTGTTGAGAAAAGAGACCCACCTGGTTTTTCGGGATCAGAAACAAGTGATTCAACTTTTACTCTATACGGCAATGATGATGGGGATTGCTCTCGTCTCCTATTCTCCAACCAAAGTGACAACACCCGAAAAATATATGCCCGTCCTCGGAATACTCTTTTTTACCAATTTGATCAGTCTAAACCACAGTGCCCAAAGTATTCCTTTGGAAAGCCGAGCCATTCAATATTTAAAAGTGGTTCCC
>CAYPUH010000478.1:0-2153 GCA_964413725.1 uncultured Cytophagia bacterium | reverse complement strand
CCCTCTGTGGACGTCACGCTGGTGATCAAAGACGCCACCCTGTTTGCCGCGCTTTACAATCCGATGGCACTGCATGTGGAGCCGGTACCGGGCTATCCCATGCCGGATACCCTGCTTCGATGGGGACTGGTCTGGACATTTGTCGATTAGGTATTGCAATCGTCTCCATTCTTTTGTATCTTTGTACATCATCTCACGATTTTGATTTAAGGGAAAACGGTGAAAATCCGTTGCAGCCCCGCTACTGTAACGAGCTACGAACGCCGCACCTGACAAGTCAGGTTCAGCCACTGGAACATCCGGGAAGGCGCGGTCAGTAGGGTCGATGCTCGAAGTCAGGAGACCTATCAAAATCGTCTCTTCAGATGCAGCCTTCGCGGGTGAGGTTTGCTGATTCGACCACTTTAGGACCTCTCAGTTCAATACTCCCCTTTGCGAAGACAGTCGAGGCCGGGCGATGCCAGTCTTTTGAGATCCCAAACGGACATCGCACCGGTGCCATGCTCATTTACACTCGGGCGATGTCATGACGCGATGCATAACCGGAATACTGTGGATTGTGTTTGTGTCCACAGCTTTCACACAATCGACGGTCAAGATCGAAGGCCATGTGGTGGATTCTGAAAGTGGTCAGGCGCTCGTCGATGCCAACATCAGTGTTGACGGGACCGCAATAGGAACGACCACCAACAGCCAGGGCTACTTTGTTCTCGAGGATTTGATGACGGGAGAGTATACTCTGGAGGCCACCTACATGGGGTATGCTTTGCAAACGATCCGGAATGTCCGGGTCACACCGGACCGGCCGACACGGGTTCGGTTTGAGCTGGATCCCGTCGTTTTGACGGTTCCGGCGATCACCATCTCCGCCCGGCAACTGTCCGGAGGTGAATCCCCTTCCACCTCGGTTATCACCCGCCAACGGATCGAGCGGTCCAACGCGTTAACGGTTGCACAGCTTCTGGAAACGGTCAATGGCGTGAGCCTGCGTCCGGCGGCAGGTGACGGTCAGTCGCGCGAACTGTCTATTCGAGGTAGCCAATCCAACCAGGTTTTGGTCCTCCTGGACGGCATTCGGCTGAATGACGAGGTGACGGGCCGCGTGGATTTGTCTTCCATCTCCGTCCAGAATGTGGAGCGGATCGAGGTGATAAAGGGCGCTGCCGCTGCCGATTACGGGGAAGGTGCGCTTGCCGGAGTGGTACACATCGTTTCGCGGACGGCACGCGCCAACGGGATCGATGCTCAGGTACAGGTTGGTTCCTGTCAGGAGCGGCACGGCAGCCTGTCTGCTTCCCTGCTGATGGGTGACTGGTCCGTTCTGGCAAGTGCCCAGATCACACGGCAGAACAACGGGTATTCTTACACCTACCCGCATGGCGGTGAGGAGAAAGAGGCAGAACGTCTGAACGCAGATGTTGAACATCAGTCCTTTTTTCTACGAGGGGGCTGGCAGGAGCAGGGTCGTCAGATGGACCTGATCGCTCGCTATCAGACGGCTGAGCGCGGATTACCCGGTCAGGTCTATGGTGTTACTCCCTATGCCCGGGCCTTTGATGAATCCTGGCGGTTGCGGTTGCGGGTCCGGGATCATGTGTCGTCCTGGCGATGGACGGCGTCGGTATTTTTTAAGGATGATTACAGCGAATACCGCAACCTCTATGAGCGTTTTGAGGTTCCGGTCCGGTATCGGAGTGTCCCACCCTATTGGAACGACAATCGGCTCCGCCATCTGGGTTTGACATTCAAGGCGAATCCTCGCTGGACTCCCTTTGTTGACCTCGACGTTGGTGGGTCAGTTGATGCCATGCGGTTTGTCGATCGCGACCGTATGCCCTATCTCAATGATCCGGTGGGAGAGGCCCGAACCGGCCGGGGGGCGCTCTGGCTCGGTACCACCTGGACCTGGCATCCATCTCGGCTGCTGGATATGGTGAAGCTCAATCCGCGCCTGCGATTTGATGCGGCGCGGTCCTTGCATCTCCAGAGTGACACCCGGCGATGGGATCAGCAGTGGAGTCCCATTCTCAGGCTGATGCTGGAAAAACGGGTCGGTTTGCAATGGCAGATGTGGGTCAGCACGGGCCGATCGTTTCGTTTGCCCACCTTTGCCGACCTGTTCACCGAGCACTATCGCGTCACCGGCAACAGCC
>CAYPUH010000477.1:0-2161 GCA_964413725.1 uncultured Cytophagia bacterium | reverse complement strand
GCACTGTATTATTCGGGTTCCATTCTTTGCATGTTGTATCTATGTATAAAATGTGATTGAATCCAGTGGGGCTTACCTTCATATGAATCAGGGTCGATTACATATTGCACAGATCTGTTCTTCCCGTTCCTGGGGGGGGATGGAAATGTACGTGGTGACTCTGTCGGAGTATCTCAGAGAACGGGGCCACCACCTTACTGTCTTTTGTGCCCCGGAATCCCGGTTGGATCATACTCTTAAACAAAAAAGTATTCCCACCATTGCCATTGAATCCTCTGGTTACGCCAACGTACGAGGGATCCGGCACGCTGCAAATCTCCTGTCCCAATTTTCCTTTGACATTCTACAATCTCACTATTCCAAAGACTTGTGGACCTGGGTGCCTGCTCTTCGTTTCTATGGATACCGAAAGATACCCTTGATGTTTATCAAACACATCGGGACCCAGCGTCCCAAGACCGACCCTTTGCATCGTTGGATATATAACCGCGTAGATCACACATTTGCAATCTCTGCTGTGATTCGGGATAATCTCCTGGCTACCCACACCATTCCACCTGAACGACTGAGTGTACTGCACCATGGCGTTGAAACCCGCCGTTTTCGATTTTCATCCTCCGGAAGAAAACGGATCCGGCAGGAACTGGGTATCGGTCCGGAAGAACCCGTAATTGGTATCGTGGGTCGACTTGAGGTTGGAAAGGGGTATATGGAATTTTTGCAGATGGCCGGAACGATATCCAAAACACGCAAGGATGTCTCATTTCTTGTCATAGGGGAACCCACCCATGACGAAGAAAACCGGGCCAAACCCATCTATGACCAGATTGACCGTCTCGGTCTGGACAATCACCTGATTTTGACGGGATTTCGCCAGGATGTACCCGATCTGCTTTCCGCCATGGATATCTTTGCTTTTCCATCTCATGCAGAAGCCTTTGGACTGGTATTGATCGAGGCTATGGCGGTGGGATTGCCCGTTGTATCCAGTCAATGTGATGGGGTGTTGGATATCGTAGATCCGCATGAGACCGGGTTGCTGGTGCCTCCCCGAGATGCGGATGCTCTGACCCGAGCGGTTCAGGCGCTATTGGCTGATCCGTCACTGAGAGCATCACTGGGCAGACGGGGATACCAAAAGGTCCTTGATCGATTTTCACTTTCCACCCACATAAACACTCTAGAACAGCACTATCATCAGGCTCTGACTCGCCGACGCTCCCTTTATTCATGATTTTGCTTCGGTGGTGTCCGCTTATGAATGATCTTGGCTCGTCAAATAGTGAAATTGAAATTATTACATTGCTAATGTCATGATTTTTTTGTATAGTATTAGCACTGGTAAGATCTGCCGTCAAACACCCTTGTATTCAAAATCATGGTTAAGGCTATCAGCTCTCCCTCGCAGCTCACGGGCACCCTTGCTCGACAACGACATCACTGTCCTTTCTCATTTCAAAATTCCAAATTTCGAAACCGTCATTGGACAGTGACCCCACACAATTTGTTGAGGAGTTTTTAATGGCCGAAGAACGCATTGTTCGCCTCATGAAGCATGTGCCCTTGTTTGCAAAAATGCCTGACAGTGATGTGTCCCAGATTGCCGATCAGTGTGTACGTCGAGAGTGCCATAAAGACCATGTGATTCTGGTGGAAGAGGAACTGGGTCAGACTCTGTTTATCATACTCCGGGGCACGGTAAAAATTACCCGCACCAGTGATGAAGGACGTGAGGTGATCATAGCCATTCTGAAAACAGGAGATTTTTTTGGAGAACTGTCCCTCCTCGATGGAAAAGGTCGCTCCGCGACCGTTGTTGCGATGAGTCAGGCGGAGCTGTTTACCCTTCGTAGAAGTGAGTTTTTGATGCTGCTGGAGCGCTACCCTCAAATTTCAATCGAATTGCTCAAAGTACTCGGGGACCGCATTCGGAAATGCAATATGCAGATTGAAAATCTGACTCTGGACAATGCTATTGGCAGGGTGGGGGCAACTCTGATACAGGTGGCAGAGGCCACCGGTTATCCTCGTGATGAATGCATGATTATACCCAAGTTACCCGTTCAACAGGATCTTGCCAATATGGCGGGCACTGCGAGAGAAACCATCTCGCGGGTGATGGCCATGTTTGAACACCGCAGATGGATAGAGCGGGATGGAC
>CAYPUH010000476.1:0-2167 GCA_964413725.1 uncultured Cytophagia bacterium | reverse complement strand
CCTGCAGACGCTTCTCCAGATGAATATGATATCCGTTCTGACGCAACCGATATCCCAGTTCAATATCTTCCACACTCGGTCGGCCGAATCGCTCTGAAAATCCTCCCACGCGTTGAAACGCATTTGCACGAATACCACCACACGCACCCCAAAACGTCTGGGCATTCGAGTTCGCGTGTTGATGCACATAATGGTGACTCAGATTTTTGTATTGCGACAGAAACGATCGATCCCTCGGCGTGTCGTCATAGGAGCCAATGACCGCATCCACTTCGGGGTGCTGGTCAAAAACGGCTTTCAAGATGGACACAGAATCGGCGTGCAACAACACATCGGTGTCGACAAAAAAATAAATCGCCCCCGTGGCTGCTGCAGCGCCCACATTGCGCGCAGCTGCGGGTCCCTGATTGATCGATAACCGTTCGAATCGTACCGGATACGACCGCGACACATCCGGAGTCCCATCCGTGGATCCGTCATCAACGACAATGCATTCCACATGGTCATTGAGATGGGGCATAATGTGATCCAGGCACGTTGCAAGCGTCCCGGGATCATTATAAACCGGCACGATGATGCTGACATCCATGCTATATCGGTCTCGCATCACACCTTTCCGTAACCACCGGGCGCGCAACGTCTGCAACACATCGGAATGCCGCCGGCGTTGCGATCATTCAATATTATCAACAGTGTCCGTCTCTTGAGCACTCTTGTCCGAACGCTCCGGAATGGAAAGATCATACAGATACACCGAGACCCCATCCCATCGATGAGTTTTGAGACGGGTACCGATCTGATCCAGAAACATCAAATAGAGCCGTTCCTCATCCACATCACCCCATCGAAAGACATGCGTGAAATAGAACCAGACACGCTCATGCCCTCGTACCCTCTGGATATCCTGCCAGTAGCGGTCCCAGTCATCGCGGGCCTCGACGCCCTCCAATAGATGGTCCGGAGTGAATCCCTGTCCAAAGCCATAATATTCCATCGATGGCATGGCTTTATAGTAAACATAGAGCCGGTCCTCGGGTTGGTAATGCGACCGGATATGGCTCAAGGCCTCCCGAACCTGGGGATAGTCAGATGGTGTCAGGAGGGTATTAAAGGCATCGACAAGAGGATGAAAAGATACGACCCCAAGACAAAGAGCCGCCAGTAGGTGTGAGCGACCGAACCGATCGATGGCGCCGATACCCAGACTCATGAGAATGATGATGGAAGGGATCCAAAACAACAGCAGACGATTGTTCAACGGATATTTGTGCAACGCAGCCGCCAAAAAGGTAAATACCATAGGCAAAATCAACGCGGCAAGGACCCAGGGCCGTCGTTTTCGATACACAATGATGGCAAACACGATCAGGACCACACCCAACCCTGTAAAGGTCAACCCGGGGAGTGATGCAAGAATGCGCTGTGGAAAATTCAGATACCAATAGATCTCTCTCAACGTATCCGGAACCAGCGGTGGATAGAAATTGGAAAACAGGGTAAACATCCGGGATTGATCCAGTCGGGGGCCGAGATTCGGAATCATAATGATGTAAAACCAACCCAACCACAGCACGGCGCCTCCGGTCATCAGACTCACCAGAATCCACCGCTTTTGACGAACAAAGTCCACCAGGCACAAAACACCCAGGGATGCGAGCACAAAGACCGAGGCATGGGAAAACAGAATAGCCACACAGCCGGTGACAGCCAGGACAAGAAGAGAGAGTCTGGTCCACCCCTTTCGCCGAAAATGAAACCACAGCCACAGCAAAACCAGCCCCCAACAGAGATCTACGGCGTATTGTTTCAATTCCACCGCATAATTGATCAACGTGGGGCTGATCGCAAACAGGAACAGAGCGATCCATTGTTCCTTTCGGTTGCAGCATTCCCGGGTCAGGAGATACAACACCCCGATGGATATCAGAGAACACAGGAAGGGAAACAGCCGAAACACAAGCTCTGACGGGCCAAAGAGCATGACGCCGAGTTTTGTCACCAGCAAAAACCCGAACGGAGCCATCTGCGTCCGTTCCAGTGGGCGAAGCAGGTCACCCAACGGAGTTTCTACAATATTCAATGCCAGCAGCGTTTCATCCAGCCAGAACGCCTGACCGTTGAGATAGAGTACGAGACGAACCAGCACCGCAAATGCAAACACCAATAT
>CAYPUH010000475.1:0-2204 GCA_964413725.1 uncultured Cytophagia bacterium | reverse complement strand
GTGCAAGAGTTGCATCTTTGGAAAGATCAGAATCCCGGGGCAGTATGAGCATATCTGTATCGCGGCATGCATGAACCAATATACACAATTGGCCAATTTGATGCAAAAAAATTATTATATCCCTCGGTCAGAACACCAGAGACCCAGGCAGAGAATTTAAATCGCCGTTACCGCATGATTGGACACTCTGCGTCGGTTTTCAGATTTTAGTCTGTGATAGAGTCGAACGGTGGCCCGCTCCGGATGTTTGTCCTCTATTCTGCTGATGGCATCGTAGCACTGGCGATAGACGCGCAATGATTGATCGGTCCAACCGACCTGATGCCAGGTTTCCATCAATCGTCTATAGATCTTTTCATGGGTTGGTTGTCGCTGAAGAATGTGCTCACATAATCGAATGGCTTCCAGAGACCGACCGACATCTTTATAGTGGAGAGACAAACTATCCAGAATGGTGAGATAAATCATTTTGAGGTTCTCCCGCTCGGAACAGACCCATTCCGATTCTTTTTGATCCTCCAAAAAGTCACCTGTATAGAGAGCGGCAGCCCGTTCATAGGCAATAACAGCGGAAGCGAGGCCTTCTTCTCGTTCAAGGATGTTTGCCAACCGCCAGTGCCGCAAATAGTCACACACATCCAGATGCAAACCGATCGTTGGATCGAGTTGGTAGACACCCTTGTTTTCTTTGATAACCACGGTTCGTTCGGTCACTGCCTGTAGCAGGTGCTGCAGAGAGGCAATAATCCAGTCCAGTTCGGTGGCGGCGCGACTGATATCCGTATGAGGCCAGAATATCTGCAACAGACGATCGCGGGCGATATGATGTCCATGATGATAGGCCAGAAAAGCGAGTACCGTCTGACACCGATCGCTAATCACTTGATCCAATGGATGCTGATCGAGTCGAATGTACAACGAGCCAAGAAAAGCGATGTCCAGAACCGGTGGGGAATGAGTTCCTTCCAAATATTCGGGGAGCTCAACACCACTATGCACCTTGTCGAAGTCGGGATATTGAGAGGTTGAGGTGTTTCTTCGGGGTTTAAAATGCATTCGCAGTGTGTGCAGAGGATCCAGCCGATTTGCGATGGATTTGAGCAAGGGTTTGGGAGCATTGTCAACCAGAGTCCCCCGGGGCCGACAATACGGACAGAGCTCCGGTGGTCTGTATTGCCCCATGGGGTGTTCAACGACGTGTTTTAAGGTGTTGACCAGAATAGAGGTTGGAACGGAGAGCGGAAATAGATCGCCTACCCCCAATCGATAGAGAGTAAGACGAACGCGGTGCGAGAGAGTATTGAACAGATATAGAATCGGTAAACCCGGCTGAGATTGTCGGAGGCGTCGTACACTTTTACTGTTTATCTCCTGATTGCCGCTATCGATGAGCAGGGCACAATCGATCGAGTGCTGGGGCAATGTTGCCAGGGCGCTGTCGACCCCGGAACGAACAATGGTGCGACAGAGAATATGGGTGCCGAGTGTTCTGATGATATCATCGGAATCGGATTGGCTGCCGATGACCAGAATGCATGGCTGTGGCTTTGATGCATGGTTCATAGCTTCCCCTTTCCCCCATCCGGTCCTGAAAGATGTCCCCGAATAGAGGACTCCCCCCGTGGAGACGGGTGGTTGACTCTGCGGTTATGCAATCGATGGCACGTTTCATGTGCGATGTCTCAACTGTCGTTGCGTCGTGACAAAGGAGAAATCAGCAGTGCTGTTGTACTGAGTTGATCTGGAACGCAATTTAGGATGCCCGATCTAATGGATCCAGCATAGACAACTCAGCCGGGATATCCTCCAATTTTTGAGTATTCACCTGAAAGTAACGACTCCCATCTGATTTTATGACATCCTGTAAAAATCCCTTTCTAACCAAATAATGGATGGCGCCAAAAGCAACATTTAGGTGCTCTTCCAATCGCTGCTGAAAAATCCAGTATTTGGCAATCCCTTCAGCACTGTGTTTCGCATGCGGCTGTTTTTCGATGTATCGCAAGATATCGCGGATCGCACGTCTTTCTTCGGTGTTGAGCTTTATTGTGGTATTCATAATCGACACCTCTCCTGCTTCAGAATCGGGTGGTACGACTTGCAGATGTTATCCAGCAATAATTGGACCAGCAATGTATAGTGAATCGCTAATCTTGAGACAACAAACACAATCACAACGATTAGGGAGATCAGATATCACATGT
>CAYPUH010000474.1:0-2220 GCA_964413725.1 uncultured Cytophagia bacterium | reverse complement strand
ACCACAATCAGACTGTACCGGATCCGGCGAAGAAAGAGCGCCACCACCAGAATCAAAAATACCGCTGTATAGGTGATCGTGGTGGTCAGATTTTGAATCGAGTGTGTGACGCGGATTGGCGATGCGACTTTTCATCGTGCTCGTGTGGGAAACCGTAGAGAGCATCGGCTGAATGGATGCGACAGTGCCTTTAAACGAGTGTTCCGGAAAGGCATCAAAGCGAACGATGGCGCATTGTCCGACGTGGATTTCTGGCCGATCGGTTTCATAGACCTGAATGCCCACCAGCAGTGGATTCATCTGCATGAGACGGACGATCCCCGACCGTGTCGAGTAGCTGGGCTTGAGACCCGGACTGATGAAAAATGTTTCCCCTTCCTCCATCATTCGCTCCACCACCATACGGGCAAAGGGTGCCCGGATTTCGGTATTGCGTTTCAACAGGGTCGTTAAACACCTATACAACGGGGATCTCAATAGTAGCTATATAGCAAACACATAATATTCTATTTTAGAATATATCCCCATATGGTAACCCAGATTTCAGTCGTCCGTTCGTCTGTAACTCCGCCCTGGTATTGCGACATGAGATAAAAGTTTTCACTGCTGCTTAGAGGACAGACACCATTTTCACTTTCTGCAATGGTATCACCTTCTGCATTCAAGACTTTCAGAAACTTGCTTTTATTGGGTCCGACATACGCGATCTTTTTTTCCGCGGAATTTAAAGCGTCATAGTAATAAACCGAAACATATATGGCACTGATGTCACTGGTGATGGGGCAATTGAGCAATCCGTTCAGAATTTCAATGCCCACTGCATCTCCATCTGTCACTTCGCTATAGTCTGTGGTCGAGGCGCTTGTCCACCCCGATTCTGAAGCACCCGGATCGATAGCATTTTCCAAATCCCCATCCCGATAATAGACGTCATCTATACTTGATCCGTCAAAGTCGATCAGGACTGTACGGGGTGTATCATAATCCCACACCAGCGTTCCGGGTATGGTCTGAGCATTTCCGGCACTATGTCCCCCGTTGTCAATTCGTATTTCTCCTGTTGATGCGTTATAGCTAAGGTGTTGACGTTCACCATTGGGATTATGGTCAGCATCGTTGACATTGTCGGCAAGCGTCGCTGAGTTGATAGTCGTCACATGACCGTTGCCGTCCAGAGAGATGTCCTGGATCACGGTTCGGCTGCTGTTGTTTACCGACCCCTGGTTGGATGTGTTTGCATGGTTGACGGTTTTTCCATCACCGCTCACAGTGATCTGAGTTCCCGCAAGAGGTCTATCATTTGGTAACGTGACGTTTGTACCTCGTTCTATGGACAGTTGGTAGCCGTCCAGAATCAGATTTTGATTGTCGGACCCGGTGGGCAGGTCCACTTGATCGAGAGCAGTCCCCGCGCCATCCGTGAGCGATAAGGTATTGCCCTCCAATGAAAGACGCTGGTTTTCCAAACCCCAGGCCGCCACACCCGAGCCTGTGGAGCGAAGGACATGGCCAACGGCGCCGGATGAGAACGTGAGTTTGTCGGTGATCACCATTTCTTCGGTTGTCAAATGACCGGTTTCGGCTGCCGGTCCGATGATCACATTGGCATTCTCGTCCACCTGCATGACCACATGACCGCTAGAGTTTTCAATTTTCAATTGCGCCCACAAACTACAACTCGAGGCCAGAATCAAAATCGTGATAGTCAATACTCTATTCATGGATGGCTCCTTGTTTTGGGTTTCTCTTGTTGCTTCGTCAAAGTTGGTGGTTGCCATGCAGATGGTAATTGGTTACACCTGTCACATAACCATGACGCATCCTTTCAATTCCGCCTTGATTTTGCATCAATTGATAGGGATGAAAACGTTTATTGTAATCACACGACGTTGGATATGAATAGATTTATTCAAACTGTGGTGGTATCTTGTTGTAATTGTTGTGGATTCCGTATGTTGTATTAAATCAATCGTATAAAACCAGAATCAGAAAATCCTTTTTTTTTCGGTTTATTGCACGTTTGATCTGCATTAATCTTTAGCAAATATTATGCCGAGAAAAGCCATTTTCTGAATGATGTTAAATTGCTGGTTTTTCTACCAATCGAAAAATCATCATAAAAACCAGGGATAAGTAACTAAAAAACAGTAGTTAAGTTTTGGATGTTTTATGAAGCCGTGATAGTGTATCCTGGGATACAATTACCAATAGGTGGATGGT
>CAYPUH010000473.1:0-2246 GCA_964413725.1 uncultured Cytophagia bacterium | reverse complement strand
GAACAGCGCTTCCAGATCGTCGTCCGACACCTCGGTTCTCGGTTCCCGGGCCGTTTTCCGGTAATGGTCCGTGATCTTGTGCTGCAGGATCGCCACCAGCCAGGTCCGGACTTTGGACCGCCCCTGAAACCCCTCCCGGCCGCGCAGGGCCGCGACAAAGGTCTCCTGGACCAGATCCTCCGCTGTCTGCCGGTCGGACACCCGGGACCGGGCGATCCGGTAGAGGGTGTCGCCGTATTGGTCGACCCAGAGATCGGGATCATTACCTATCGGGTCGAGGCCATTCGTTTTCATAGAGGTCATCTCCGCCTGCCAAAATCCGTTAGACACTGCTTTGACGGTGGATGGTTCTGTCATTGAAATAGGTTGCTTTGCTTCGGGCTTTTCAATTCGAGCCAGGAAGGAACAGATTTTAAACGCACGGATCGGAGTTCCTTTGGTTCGATCTTCTGTAAACCGCCGCCGTAGCTTCTTCCCGCCTTTTCGATGCTGGATGGTGAAATGGTATTCAGGGCGTTTAACAATTCGATTTCTCGATCAGGATCATTTATCAATAGTCGTTGCAAGTTTGGTCTGGGATACAGGCAAATAAAGACATTGGTTACGATCCCTTTGGAACGATTCAGAATAAAGCGTATCGGAGATTTTCCTTTTGGTCCGTTTCTACCCATATAAGTGGCGACAAACAAAGGGGGATCTCTTTTTTCTTGGGAATACCATGTCTTTCGCGTCCGGCAAAGGTAGCCGTCGGGCACGCCTTTTTTAATGCCCTCTTCTAAATACTGATGGACCCCGGGATAGGTGGTGCTCAGTTTATCGGGGGGCGTCGTCACGGAAAGCAAAAAACGGTGCTTGGGAAGACGGGGCAACCCGTCAGCGTCTGACTCGATTATCTGTGATTTCAGATCTCTGGGACTGGGTAGCAGAGGGATTAAAAAAGTCGGTTCAATGTTTTTGTCTTTGGCTTTTTCAGCGTCCAATATAAAGAAAGCGTTATTTCCCGTCGCCAGACCGCGCGTAACATGAAACAAATCTTCTAAAGCCACTCCGTTTTCCTGTTCGGTCTGCGCCGGTTCAAAAAATGACCATTTCTCACGAGGCCGCAACTGATCGACAGCGATTTTATCTTCTGACTTTGGAAAATTAAATGAACCTGTACTGAGGATGAAACTGTGCCCTGGGGGTCGCTGAGTCTTTTTGTATGTCACAACGCAGGATGAAACCAAAGCGTCATCGAACTGGACATCATCGGCATCGAATCGGTGTATCCGAAGCAATGAAACTTTTTCGGTTAAGTATTCTCGAAGCGCTTTCCCGTAGTTAGTATAGAGAAACTCGCTCGGAATCAGCCATGATGCGATGCCTTCGGTTTTTAGTAAAGAATGAGACAATAGAACATAATAGATATAAAGCCCCGAAAGACCGCTGATTTCCATGTTGAGTTGAGATTGAACCCGCTCCTGCAAAACTTGTTTTCTTGCCTGTTCAATATGATGGTGCCGAATATAGGGCGGATTTGTGATGATCAAATCGAATTGTTCGTGTGGTTCCGATTCGATGAATTGGAAAAAATCACCAGTGATTGCTTCTACTTTGTAGTCGGCAAATAGATCTTTGAAAATTTTTACGTATGCATTGTCAATTTCTACACCTTTAAAGGAGAAATCGGTTTTTCCCTGCCCAATGCAGGTGGAGATAAAAACGCCGCTGCCGCATGCAGGTTCGAGCATCAAAAGATCTGAATCATCGGGATAAAGTGATATGGTATATGAAGTTATCTGACTGGCAAGGGTGAAGGGAGTGGAAAATTGTCCCAGGTGATTGCGCTCTAAGGTGGTTTTAGAAACATCGACTGCTTTTTGACGACGAAGCCGTTCCGCTTCAATTGCCAGAAAATCGCTTGAGTATGAGCCGCAGTCTTCTCCCACGCGATCAGTGACAGGAGAATGGCCAGGCTCCCCAAGATAGAAATGGAAGTCATTAATGCGATGCTCCCAAATCCAATCAATACCCTCCGATGCCTCATAACCGAGATACCCGGGTTCAAAATAGCCGCACAGGAATAGGATAAAAACGACGCCTTCTCCAAGTTTTTGCTTTAATTGAGTAAACTTCTGGGCTTCCTCTTTTCTCCGTTTATTGGTATTGGTCGCGTCTCCAGCCGATTTTGCTTCGACGAGAATCGGGAGTTCCTCTGGTGCTCGATCATGTTTGGAGATGACGCAGTCAATCGGAATCTTGATAGG
>CAYPUH010000472.1:0-2264 GCA_964413725.1 uncultured Cytophagia bacterium | reverse complement strand
GTGAACATTCAAGAGTCGGTAATACTATTAGAATCATCAGTTTGTTTGTTTCTGGATTCTGTTGACACAGAATCCAGGTTTTAAAAATAGACGATGTATCTCTTTGGCTTATCGGAAACAGTTGTTTCCGGTTTTTGCACTATCCATTTGATATCGAGCCGCAGAAACATCACCGCAGGACGACAATCCCCTTTTGATACATCGTACCCGGGTATAATCATCCGGCGGACCTCTACCGTCTCACAGCAGCGACCACAACGGTGAAACGGGCTGGTATTCTATAGCATATCGGTTAAAAGGTGTTTAGGTTCAAAACAAATTAACGAGGTTAAACCGTCATGACAGAAGAAGAAGCACTGAGCAAAAAAGAACAGGCAAAACGAAAAAGCGCCCGAACCCGACACAGAAAAAAGTTCAATGCTCTTTTGGAAAAAGCGGATACTGAAAATCCGAAAACCTATCAAATAAACGAGTCCTATGAGCCCAAGGATGTATTGGAACACGAACAGTTTGGGGTGGGTGTGGTCGTCAAGGTATTGGACAAGGATAAAATCAATGTAGCCTTTGAGGAAGATATCAAGACATTGGTTCAGAATCGTTAAGGGTGGTTACGGTCCGTTCAGACATTGATCCTGATCGATGTCGACAACGACCGGATGGCCTTACACGCGTCATGTTCGATTGCCGATAGTATCTTGCTGACAGGGATTTCTTTCAGAAAAAAAACCGATAACGGTTCACCGCTATCGGTTTTTTTAATGGTATCACATCTGGTATAAATACCCATAGTCCCGTCACACAGAACCGGGGTTACGGACAGATGAGGGAATCCAGTGTATAGATCCCGGCAAACGGACCATTCCGTTGGCGAAATGACCGAATTCGCCTTATCGTTTTTCCTGGATTCTGGCCGCTTTGCCCCTGAGACCTCTCAGATAATAGAGTTTAGCCCGACGTACTTTACCTTCCCGCAGCCGTTCGATCTTGTCAATGTTGGGTGAATGCAAAGGAAAGATACGTTCCACACCGATTCCATCTGAAATCTTTCGGACGGTAAAGGTCTCATCCAGGCCATGACCTTTTCTATTGATCACAACCCCCTGATAGACCTGAATTCTCTGTTTATCCCCTTCCACAACCTTCACATGGACTGCCACCGTATCTCCGGAATGAAACTGCGGCACGTCGGATTTTTTCTGTTCAGCGATCACGGCATCAAGTTTGTTCATATCTCCTGGCCTCCTAACGCCAAAGGGTTACACCCTCGGTTTTCAGTCATGATATTTATCAAATAAATCTTTACGTCGTTTTCTGGTGATCTCGAGTGATCGTTCCCGCCGCCACTGTTCAATTTTTGCATGGTCACCGGAGCGAAGCACAGCGGGTACGGTCTTGCCTCTAAAGTCTTCCGGACGCGTATAATGGGGATGATCCAGCAGCCCAGATTGAAAGGAGTCGGTATCAGCCGAATCGATATCATTCAGCACTCCGGGCAACAAACGGACAACGGAATCCACCACTACGAGAGCTGCCAGTTCTCCACCGGTCAGGATATAATCCCCGATAGACAACTCTTCATCGACAAGTTCCTCTCGTACGCGTTCATCGATACCCTTATAGTGTCCGCACAGGATGAACAGGGCTTCACGAAACGACAACTCGACAGCACGTTTCTGATCGAACCGTTCTCCCGTCGCACTCATAAACGTGAGTGGTGCTTGCTGGATCGAAAACCGATCGCGAACCGTCTCGACGCACCGAAAAATCGGTTCGGGTTTTAAAATCATCCCGGCACCGCCGCCATAGGGATAATCATCGATCTGACGGTGTTTCCCCTCTGCATAATCACGCACGTCATGGACCCAGATCCGGGCTCCTCCCCGTTGTTGTGCCTGCTTCAGCATGCTCTCATTGAGAGGACCGGATAAAAGACTTGGAAACCCGGTAATAATGTGAATATCCACAATATGACAATCTGCTTTGTTAAGGGTCTGGCTCAGGCCTGCAGGTCAAACAATCCCGGTCGTTCATGCACTACGATAGTGCCCATTTGCACATCGATTCGGGTGATAATGTCGGGTGCGTCCGGTATCATAATACGGTTTTGTTTATACTCCACCACAAAGACATCCTGAGCCGGGTAGCTGATGATATCGACCACCGGACCGATTGGCGCACCCTGGTCCGTGACCGCCTGCAAGCCAATCAGATCAAAATAAAAGTAATGACCGTCGGCAAGTTCAAAACATACGTTTCGCAGTATT
>CAYPUH010000471.1:0-2265 GCA_964413725.1 uncultured Cytophagia bacterium | reverse complement strand
TGGTTAGAGCAGTGGAATCATAATCCACGTGTCCGGGGTTCGAATCCCTGCGCCGCTACTCCTGACAAGAAAGGCTATCAATCATGATAGCCTTTTTTTGGTTTGACCCATTTGTAATGATCGATTTTATGACCGCTTTCCCTCGAGCCAGAATCACTATGGCTTTGGAATCTCCAATGTTGTTTGGGAAACTCTGGCAGCGGGAACTCGAACGGAGCGATCAGAAGATACAGCATGCCAATATGGGCGCCCTATTCGGGTTGGCGTTCGTTCTCAATCTCATCGGAGTGATTTTCCTGGATCTGCTGATCGGCCCAGACAGGTCGCCGGGTTCCGGTCTGATCCCGGGGCTTTTGGTGGGGGTGGCATGGATCGCGACGGCGATGGGAATCAACTACCTGTTTTCGAGAAAATCATTCAAATGCTTTGCCATCGATGCCGGGTATTTTGAATTTTTGTATTCTCTTGTGGGAGTCTTGTAAGCGGTTGTTATGCAGGAACAGATTTCGTCAAGCCATTAAAAAGCACAATAATAAAGAATGGACTATCAAAACGATAGCCCATTCTTTTTGACGTGAGGAATACTTACATGTGGTATTTAATTCCAAAGTGACTCCACCACTTGTAATATTCCTGTTGTTTGGGAATATCGGTATCTCCATAAGTAAAGCGAAGCGGTTCATTGGTCAGATTGATCACCTCGCCAAACACGCTGAGATTGGGCAGAATCTGGTAGCTGGCAGAAAGATCGAATTGGAGATGATCGTCATAGTAGACATGCTCATCATCACCTTCCTCACCCACTTCCTCGATAAAATTGCCGTGGTAATTCATGGCGATACGTCCGGAAAACCCGTATTTTTCATAAGACAGTGCGACATTGGCCATATTTTGTGCCTGCCCTGGTAACTGAATGGGATCTTGATAACCTTTGAGTTCGGCTTCCGACCATGTATAGGTATAGTTGACATAGACACCCAGTCCATTCAACGCTCCGGGCAAAAAGCCCAGCTGTTGTTGCCAGGCGATTTCGACTCCCATTAGATCGGCATGGCCGCCATTGATCGGCATGACACTTTCATAACCGGTAAAGGGTCCACCCTCTTCTTCGCTCACTCTCCAGTAGATGGGATCTTCAATCGACTTGTAAAACAGACCGGTCGAGACAATACCCAGAGAACTCAAATAGTGTTCAACCATAAAATCCGCATTCATGGAAAGAGTAGGTTCGAGTTCGGGATTGCCCCGTTCCAACTCCTCATCTTCGCGACTGGAAAAAATAAACGGAACGAGATCATAATGGTTGGGACGTGCGATGCTGCGGGTAAGAGCGAGGCGAATATTGGTTCGTGGCGTGGCCCGATAGCGAAGATGAGCCATGGGAAAGACGTGGCCGTAGTCTTTCTCTTGGGAAACGGTCCGGGTGGATTCATAATCGCCTTCCTCATCGAACTGAATCAGGTTGCCATTGTTTTCCAAAGTCGTTTGTTCATAACGCACTCCAAGTAATACCTGCAGGTTTCCGATCTGATTTTTGGTCTGCAAATACCCGGCGTAGATTTTTTCTTCAGAATCATAATCAGACATTTCTTCTTCAAAGGCTTCGTCCGTGTCTTCCTCAAATTGTGACCGGTTGGCTTTGAAAAAGTCGACCATCCTGTCCTGATCCTGAAACAAACCGATTCGATATTTGTCCCTTAAAAAGCTTTCGTCTTCAAAATCTCCGAGGACCTGGTCCATGGTCAAATCCTCGTCTCCCTCCCATTCATAGACCTGAACCGAATTATCCCGGTCCTTTTGACCGAAATTCAATTTGCTACCGACTTTGATCGTACCGGGAATATCCCCAATTCGGTAGTCATAGCTCAGATTGAATTGGGCGGTCGTCTTTTGATCAGTGGTGATATTGTCTTCATAGGCGAGTTCGTCAAATTCGAACGACGATGGATCATAGACGTCTCCACCGCTCACGGTAAAGGTGGGAAAGTCGGGATCACTGGTGTTTTGTCCGAGAGTCAAATCCTCCAGCTTGAAATTGCTGTCATAGCGATCCGGTTCCTCTTCTTGCGCATAGGCATAACTGACCATATAATCAATGGCCATCTTGCCAAATGTATGATCGCCACCGGCATTGATGGAGTAGATATCCTGAACCTCATATCGATCTTTGAATTCGCGTTCCACCTCGCCATCTTCAAAAACCAGGGTCATTGCCCGCCGGTTTTCATCATCGCCATAATTGTTATAAATCCCCCGGAGATATAC
>CAYPUH010000470.1:0-2280 GCA_964413725.1 uncultured Cytophagia bacterium | reverse complement strand
ATACAATGGAATCTTGGTTGTCAGAATCCATCGTTTTGTCCTGGCGTTGCTGATGGGTTTTTTGATAATGCCCTGTCCGCTGGTGAGTATCTGCTTTTCTTCCTCGTGAAGGTGTTTGGCCATTTTATACGGAATCAAATCGAAATCCGACTTGCCCAAAAGGTCCTCCTCAGAGTTGACCCCGAACTGCTTTACGAGGGCATTATTGACAAGAATAAAACGCCCCTGCAAATCCTTGGCATAGATTTCGTCCGGAAGCACACTGACGAGAGTTGCCAGCAATTGATTCTGATCCAAGAGCTTTTTCTCCGCCTCTTTGCGTTTGGTATCCAGACGTTCCAGTTCGCGATTTCTGGCTCGGAGGCGTTCGACCTCAGCAATCAGGTCCTGCTTTGTTTTTTGCTTGTCGTTCACTCGTTCATTCCCGGATGGGTTCCCCGAGCAAGATTCTCAGGGGACCAGAATACATTTGCCAATATTCTGTCTGTTTTCAAGGTATCGGTGAGCATCTTGAATCTGTTCAAACGAGAATGTTTTATCCACATGGGGACGAATCCAGCCTCGCCGGACGCCCTGCAAGAGTTCTTGCATCCACAATCCCACTTTATTTCCTTCATGCCACAGGTGTCCTAGGTTCACACCATAAACGCCCCGGTTTTGATTCATGAGAGCGATGGGACCAAACCGGGGCATCTGAAGGAATAGTTTGAGAGCAGAGAATTTTCCACTCAGGCCGTTTCCGGAAAGCGAGGACACGCCAAACATCCCAAGACGTCCGGTGGATCGCAGGCATTTCAAACTTTGTTTCCAGTGTTCACCGCCCATGGGGTCGAGAATCAGTTCGACACCGGACGCATTGGTTTCCTGGAGGACAGCATCCACCCAGTCGGTTTTGCGATAGTCGATGGGGACATCGACCCCTCTCTGTCGGAGTAAATCGTGCTTTCGCTGACTGGACGTACCGAGAATACGAGCACCGACATGTCGTGCGATATCAACCGCAGCCAAACCAACCCCTCCCCCGGCATTGTGGATAAGAACAGTTTCATCTCTATGCAGATTCCCCATCACCACAATCAGTTGAAATGCTGTCAAATAATTTACGGGCAATGCAGCAGCCTCGGCGAAATCAAGTTCTGCCGGTTTAATAAATACCTGTTGGATGGGCACATTAACGTATTGAGACTGTCCACCAAACCGTGTGAGGGCAATGACCTCTTTTCCTGTCCAGTCAGCTTCAACCGTGTCTCCTGTTGCCTGCACCACGCCGGCGACTTCGTATCCCACCACACACGGTGGTTTGGGTGCATCCGGATAGAGTCCTTGACGCGCCAGAATATCGGCAAAGTTAAGGCCGGCAGCCTTTACTCCGATTTGTACTTCACCGGTCTTTGGTGGGTGAAAAGGAGCATCCCGACACACCAAAACATCAGCGGATCCATGTTTTGGAATGTAAATTTGCTTCATAAGAAAATCCTGCCGAAAGGCTGATACGGTTCGAAACGGGTATACAGACAGACGCCAACACAAGACAATACCATGTTCCAACATATATAATATATCAAATCAGTATAACAATCAAGTTAAACAAAGAAAATCTTAAAACAACCGGGCAGCGATCCAACCACCGGAAATAAAGGTACCGAACGAACTGCCCAAATTGGCCAGGACCACCACCAGTAAAATCCGGCTCATGGGATTTCTCCAGAATCCTTTGACGGTTGTAACGGCGGTGGGCAGTGTTTCCAGATCCTCCACCGTGGGCTTTTTGACCCAGGCTTGGACCAGTCCCGCCACCACTCCCGCGGCTACCATTGGATTCAGACTCGTCAGGGGGGCCGCCAGAAAAGCGGATAAAATGGTCAGCGGGTGACCAAATGCCAGGGCGGCGCCAACCGCCGACAGCACGCCGTTGACTCCTACCCATATGACAAGAGATTGATAAGTATGTTCCGAGCCGCCTTTCATAAATCCCAGGATAATAAGCGCCACAATGATCATAGGTATTCCCCATTTGAACACTGTAGGCACATAGGATTTGGGTGGAACCTCGTTCAATTCAGTCAAAGAATGGTCCTGCCGGATATGGTTCACAATGCCCGAGACGTGTCCGGCGCCAACGATGGCCACGACCGTATCTCCGGGGGCCGACCGGATATTCTGAGCCAGAAAAATATCCCGTTCATCGATCAGTCGCTCCTTGACACCCGGAAGAGACTCGCTAAAGGTGTCCAGTAAAGCCTCGAGTTGATCCTGCTGCTTCATCTGCTCGATCATCTC
>CAYPUH010000469.1:0-2290 GCA_964413725.1 uncultured Cytophagia bacterium | reverse complement strand
GGGCACAACAGGATCACCCACTTTGGGAAATGCGATAGGGTCCGGGTCTGGCAAGGTTTCGGGGTTGGTTTTTTGTTGGTCCATGATTTGTTTATAGCGCCTTCGAAACTCATCAAAATCGAAATCGACGGAGGTCTTTTTATCGACGGTTTTATCTTTTACTCCGGTCCTAAAGGCGGTAAAATCAACCGATGCTATTGTCTCAGATTGAGTAATCAAATAGGATCCAATGGCATATAGAGTGAGCCCCCCGATGACCAGTTCAGGAGTTACTGTGACTTGCGGCAGCACCAACAAGACTGGAGCCAGACCAATAAAGTCGTTTCCGGGGGTAAGAATCATCTCTTGCCAATCCATGAACGCGTCACCGATAATCGTTTCCAGTGTTGAAGGACTGGCGTGAGCCATACAGGCTGAGGTTTCTGCGATGATGAGGTTGCCATTGATATCGAAATTGAGGCAAGAGACATCGTCCAGAGTCAAGCCCTCGGGTAATTGGAGATCCGAGTTGTAATCATTGCCATAGCTGCCATAGAGACCATACAATGGGGAGAGGTAAACGAGTTCACCGGTATCCGGATTCACTTTCAAATCGATGATACCGCTTCGGCTGGCTGTTGTTGTCAGTTTTCCGAAAAACGGAGCGTCCAGGCTACCGTCGCGGCGCAGGCGGACGATAGAACTACTCATCTCCGATCCAGAAAGGTCGTTTTCCGCCAACCATACCCGATTTTCTCCGACGGTAAGCAGATCGGCACCCGAGGCGAGATTGGGGTGGGTGTGTAAGGAGAGCGTTTCTGTATTCAAATCGAGGATACCGAGAGCGGGTTGGCTGCCACTGGGGTCGATCGAGTTGAATTTGTTGGCAATATAGAGTGTGTCCCCTGCACTCTCGATCTGTTTTGGATAACCGCCTTGCAGATCGAGATTGAGATTTTTCTTACTCACCGAGCCGTCCGGATTCAGAGTGACTTTGATGATATCCTGGTTGGAGTGCGCGACATAGGCACTCTGATTATGGGCCTCGAGATCCATGACATTAAAGGCATCGGCATCCTGTGTTCTGGCCAGCTCATGAATGGAAAAGTTGCCATCGGGTTGTTTGAATAAGAGATGGTCGTAAAAGAAATAGGTCTCGCTATTTTTCCATCCATATACGAGAGTGTAGGCCAATAGATTGTTTTCTTGTGCAAAGCCGGTAATGGGCGCATAGGGGAGCTGATGAAGCAGGTCGGTTTCCAGGAGGTCTGTATTGGCAAGTGTTTTGGCGATACAAAAGGTGGTATCGTTGCACTCTGCGCTCGATTCAGGAAAGAGAGTGAGGCGGTAGGTGGATTCCGCTTGTAGATCGTTCACACAGTAGGCCGCAAAGTCCGGTGGCATGGTAAAGGTCACCTCATCGATCCACTCCTGCCCTTCATCATGCCATTGATCCACATCCAGTTTGTAGGAAGAGTTGTCTGTCAGGGTGTCATTCCAAAAGACACAGATCGATTGGTGTGAAAGGACATGTGCTTCTAAATATGAAGACGGTTTGGACCGAAAGGTGCCCCGAAGCAACTCGATAACCGCATATTGAAGTTCTCCAGTATCGGAATAGATCGAATCGGCTGTACAAAAAGGGGGGACGAAGCCTTCCGGGTCTGCAGTCCAACTTTCCGGCTCGTACCCCACCCCGCCATCCCGATAGAGGTCGATGTGATCGATTGGCATGTTCATCTCGACCACATCTGGAGGAAAAGCTTCGATGTAGCGGTAGGTTCCCGCATCTGTATATTGATTGTAATTGCGCTCGATTTCCAGGACGTAATAGTCGATATCCGATGAAGGATCATGGATTGTTACACGAATATCCCGGTGTTCATGCAACCCTTCTTGTGGAATATACTCTGCTGTCCTGACGATACTATCTGCATCTTCATAGTGTTGCACAAAATGGACATAGAGCCTGTCGGTGATATAGGGATCTACATCCTGCGGACAGTTGTAGAGCGACCACCCGCCGGGCTGTGAAATGTCGACGGTCACATCATCGGGTAGCTCTTCGTACTGGATAGTGTCATGTTTTGTGGAAGCGTGTGCTGGTGGCGATGTGATAAGCGCGTGAAAAATAAATACGGTGAGCAAGTAGCGAATTTTGATGTTCATAGAGTCCCCATTGTTATGTGCAGGTCGCTGTCGGCAGCACAAAGGCAAGAAAAGTGCCATAGATGCTTTTGGGGGATCCAGAATGAACGGGCAAGTCTCAATATGATTTCAATAATTCAGAAAATCGGAATACGGTGTGGAG
>CAYPUH010000468.1:0-2300 GCA_964413725.1 uncultured Cytophagia bacterium | reverse complement strand
GTTCAAAATATCCAGAATGGGAATATCCCGCTGGCACTCGTTGGATTGTTCCTGGCCGTGGTGGCGGTCTTGCTGGGTATTCAGGGAATCAAAAAACTCCACGCCACACGGACAGCAGGCTAGAGTTTCGTCAACAGGAAGGATACCGGATCGTGACTCTGCATCTCAATCTGGATACCGAACATCTCCGTTACAGTATTGCCCCTCACGAGTGGTCTCACCTGATATGCCAGGTAGATACCGCCGTGGAGCGATTGTACAATAAAACCTGTCCGGGAAGCGATTTCCTCGGGTGGCTGGATCTCCCCTCTCGCGCTCTGGAACAAGATTTAACCCCTATCAATACTATTGCCCGTGAGATCCGTGAACAGGCCGGTATATTTGTTCTGGTGGGCATTGGAGGAAGCTATCTGGGTGCGCGAGCGGTCATCGACGCCCTCTCTCCCCTTTTCACCTCCATTCCCGATGCTCCGGAGATCCGGTATATGGGACATCATCTGCATCCGGATACCAGCAGACAACTCCTGGACACACTGGATGCCAAAACGTGCTATATCAATGTGATTTCAAAATCCGGTACCACCACCGAACCGGGCATCGCCTTTCGACTGTTGCGAAAACACCTGGAAGACGCATTGGGACCGGAGCAAGCCCGAAACCGGATCATCGCCACCACAGACAAACAATCCGGAGCCCTGCGCACGCTCACGGATCAGGAAGGATATCGGTCTTTTGTGATCCCGGATGATGTGGGCGGGCGGTTTTCGATTCTGACACCGGTGGGATTGCTGCCCATCGCCGCTGCCGGGTTTGATATTGAAGCGCTGCTTACCGGTGCACGAGACATGCAGGAATTTTGTCGACAGCACCGGTCCCTGGAAAACAATCCAGCCTTGCAGTATGCCGCGGCACGAACCGCGCTGTATCAAAAAGGCTATACCACCGAAATATTGGCGGGATTCGATCCCACACTTTCCACTGTATCCGAATGGTGGAAGCAACTCTTTGGCGAAAGTGAAGGAAAAGACGGCAAAGGGATTTTTCCGGCGTCGGTGGACTTTACCACGGACCTGCATTCCATGGGGCAATACATTCAAGAGGGACGACGAACCCTGTTTGAAACCTTTCTCTGGGTCGAGCAGCCACAACAGGCCTGTCCGATTCCCGATACGAAAGAAAACCTGGACGGTATGAACTACCTGTCGGGTATGGACCTGCACCACGTCAATGAACAGGCCTTTCGGGGGACCGCGCTGGCGCATCTGGATGGCGGGGTTCCGAACATGACTCTGGGTCTGTCTGAAAAGAATGAATACACTCTGGGTCAGCTGTTTTATTTTTTCGAGTTTGCGGTGGCGGTGAGCGGTGTGATGACGGGCGTGAATCCCTTTAACCAACCGGGTGTTGAAGCCTACAAGCGCAATATGTTCGCTCTGCTGGGCAAGCCCTCTTTTGAAGATCTTCAGAAACAACTGCAGACACGGCTGCACTCATCGAATCAGACGACAAAAGGAGCTCCGCGTGGATAAATCGCAGCAAATGATTATGGTGGTCAGCCGGTCGACCTTGTTCGGACAGCAAACCTTTCAGGGATTTGCTCCCGCCGAAGGAACAGAGTATTATCAACGCATTAACGACACCTATGAGTATCGTCGTCGCGGTGAGGTCGAAACCGATCCCTCTGTAAAGCAACCCATCGGATATTGTGTCATCTGTCATCGACCCTCCGGGCGGGTATTCGCGTATCAACGGGCGCAAAAATCCGACGCCTACAAAGAGACCCGGCTGCAGGGGATGTGGTCCTGGGGTATCGGTGGGCATATTGACAAGGGGGATGAGGCCAACCAGGACCCCATCCGCGACAGCATGGCCCGCGAGATCCGGGAAGAGATCAATATCGGTGAGTACGAGACCCCTCAGGTTCTGGGTTATATCAACGACGATGAAACGCCTGTAGGGCAGGTACACTTTGGGGTGTTGTTTGTGGTCTTAACCGAGGATGAAGCCGTCTCGCCGGCCGATGCCGAGATCGCCTGGGGTGGATTTAAAACCATCAAAGAGCTGGAAACCATTGTGGAGGATCCCGACGCCCGGGTCGAGACCTGGTCGTCCATCGCCCTCCCCGCCCTCAAGGACCATCTGAATCGTTCCGGACTCTAATTCTATCGGTCGCACAAAAAAAGCTTGATTCTTTATTCAAAAACATTTATCTTTTGTTCTTCAAAATATGGCGGCGTAGCTCAGTTGGTTAGAGCAGTGGAATCATAATCCACGTGTCCGGGGTTCGAATCCCTGCGCCG
>CAYPUH010000467.1:0-2306 GCA_964413725.1 uncultured Cytophagia bacterium | reverse complement strand
TCTGTATTCCTCGCACCACTTTGAATTCGGAAGCGGTGGAGAACCCCTTTCCAGTGTTCCGGGAAAAATGGCATCGATCCGGAACAGCTCTACCGATGTGCTGCAAATGGAGGTTGAGATTTTTTCTTCGACGCATCAATCCTATCTATCCGATCCGCACCTGATCATTCGGGCTGATGCGGGTGCCTCAGAGTGGGATCCCGCGGAATCGGACGGATCGACTTCGACGTTTGAGCTGGACGTGGCAGCACTGGGTGAATCGGGTGAATTCGATTTTTCCGGTCAATTTGTGGCAGACGATACGGTTCACTCGTGGCTCACCTATCATCTGTATCAGGGAGATGCGATGAACACTGAGGAGTATTGTGTCATCGATAACGAGCAGAGCTATTTTGTGCCGTCAAGTACTTGTCGCAGATCTGCGTCAGCGTTTTTTTACGGTGAGTATCTGCATCAATTGAGCGAAACACCGGACCAGCTGACTCTTTATAGTTCAACCCTTTATCTGTGTGCAGATGCTGCCGTCTCGGGTCAACTCTTTTTTGTCCTGCCCGGAACGGGAATGACACCGGACGACGGCTTGACGATCTATCATTTCGATGAATCCGGATGGCAACCGCTGGAAACCACGCTGGATACCAGTGGTGAGTATGTGACGGCCACGGTGTCCGGCTCCGGTGCCTATGCGCTCTTTGGGCCGGATTATGATCCAGGGCCTGCTGTATTCAATGGAAAAGCGTTGCCTGCGGGACTGTTGAACGGGGAAGGGTCGTTGCGTAACGGCCTGGCACTGGGAGGCGATCTCCCCTATTCCTCTCCCTATACGGAAGATATTTTCAAGGGTGAAGGCATCCCGGATTCGCTGGCGGACTGGATTTGGCTGGAGGTCCGGCCGGATCCGGATTCAGAACCGATTTTACAAACCAGTGCCATGGTCAGCGAACAGGGCGTGATCTGTGATCTGTACGGAAATCCGGGTGTAGAACTCGATGTGCCCGCCGGATCGTACACGGTCGTGGTGGGGCACCGTACTCATGTTCCCCTTTGTACGGTTGAAGCGATTGATGTGATTCCCGGGTCTGTGGTTCATCATGATTTTACCCGGAATGCCATGGGATATCCCCGGGCTGCGGCGGTCGGACTCTTGCCCGATGACCGTCAGGTCATGCTGCCAGGCGATGTGAATGGAGATCAGGTGGTCAACAGTGCGGATTATGTGCTGTGGTATAACACACAATCACCCTCCGGAGCCGAGCAGGGCTATTATCCCACAGATATGAATGGTGATGGGTATGTGGATTATGGTGATTTTGAGCTGTGGCTACAGACGGCAAGAGGCAATACCTTGTTTGCTCCACCCAGTCAGGAGTAGATCCTGAACATCAGAGTGGTATCCAAAAATTAGACACTCTGCAGGTTTCTCTGCTCAGAGACTTGACAGGATAGAGTGTCCACTGACGGAATACAACCGAGACCTCCGTGTCCGGTGATCAACCGGACACGGAGATGTTTTTTGTAGCGGTAACGATATAATCACGAACAGGATTGTCATGAATCCTGTCACCGATTTGAATGGGCTACCCCTTGTCCGTTTATCTCTGTTGCGCTCCCCGGTACCCCTGGTTCATCCTCACCACATCTCCTCTGTTAACGATATGTTAAGATTATTAGGCGCCCTGAAATTGTGACCACAATCACAGACAATTGCAATATTAATTAGTATATATATTTTAAACATTTTTTTTAGCATAGTTGTGTCCGGTTGATAGACATCACGATTTTTGGGGTGATGCTGCCTCCTGTTGAGATATCATGGATCCCGGGGCGTTTATTTGTTTCGAGGGGATGTTGCCAATCATTGGTTAGAGTGACCACCGTTAGTGCCGTTTTGTTACCTTGTCAAAACTGTCTTTCAATCCGAAATCAGAGGCCTTTTATGATTTTGACACGCTCGTCTCACACATTGTTTTTTATCTTCATGGTCATTGTTTCCTCGTTATGGGGGCAGAACCTCTCCAACAATCCCGGTTTTGAACTCGACACCCACGACATGTGGGGCAATGCCGGCGCCAACGGCTATCCGGATGGCTGGTGGGAGCGGGTCTATGCGTTTCGTGAAACCGATCCCGACCACGTGCGCAACGGCTCGGCGTCCTTTCGCCTGGAAGGTCCGGTCGATTCCGCCAATCCAGGACCGGGTGAAGGCCATATCTTTAATTCCGATAATAATTTTGGATTCGCTGACCTCGACGACAATACCACCTATTTGATGCGTGCCTGGGTCAAATCGGAAAATATGACCAGCG
>CAYPUH010000466.1:0-2313 GCA_964413725.1 uncultured Cytophagia bacterium | reverse complement strand
GTTTTCAGAATCAAAAAATTATTGACTTTTGGATTCTGTTAACACAGAATCCGGGTCAAACAAAATCATGTTATAAAGAGTACGTATTTGAATTAAAAAGGTTCCGTAAGATGGTCTACTAAAACCATAGGAGGTCGAAAACAGAGATCCTGTCGGATTATATCTGTATACGGCTTAAGATATAGGGTCCTTTGGGCATGACCGCCACTTTTGCATCCTTACCATGTCTCTCAAATGCGTCCTGCAAAGCCTCCTCAACGCTGGGAGCCCAATCCAGATGCATGGCATCTTTTTGGTTGGCACTCAAACCATCGGAGACAGTGACCACCCGGGCTTTTTTTACCACTTTGGCGTATTTTTGAACCTGCCATTGGTCGATAATGAAAAATTCGTCCTTGAGCGCTGCATCCATGAACATGTCATAGTCAGTGGTCTCTTGCATCAATCGTGTAAACTCTTCACTGCCGCTCCCTTCGCTACACTCGCTGACCAGAATGATCGTTCCTCCGGATTTGACAATGGGATCCGCGGCAGTGGCACCCTTTACTGCTTGATACCATGTTTTATCCAGAGGGTATCCGGCACTGGTAGTGATGACGATATCGACAGGATCGGGAACGGTATCTGTAACCGAATTTCTGACAAATTCGACACCTTTCAAATGAGCGTGTTCCAGATCTCCTGAAAAGATACCGATAATCTGTTTGTCTTCATTCAAAGCCACATTGACGATAAAATCCACACCCACTTTTCTGGCCACCTCCACAGCTTCCTCGTGAAAAGGATTTCCGTCCAATACACCTTCTCGAGAATTGGCGTGTGACAACAATTCAGGTCCATGCAGATATTTCATCGTTTCTATGCTGGCAATCCCGGGGACCACCAGTTTCCGTCCTCCGGAAAAACCAGCCATAAAATGGGGCTCAATAAATCCCGTTAAAACTTTAAAATCCGCTTCAACAAATCGTTTGTCCAGCCAAATGTCTGCACCGCTTTTCATCTGGCCGATATTCACATGACTTTCCAGATCCCGGCCATAATGATTTTCAACACGATAGTTGTTGGCAATATCCTCTCCAACCAGTTCGATTAACTCATTATCGAGATTGGGTCTGTGGATTCCGGTGGCGATCAGAATCAGGATTTTGTCTTTTGGAATACCTGCCGCCAATAATGTTCTCAAAACTGGCGGCAATATGGTTTGGTTGGGTACCGGTCGCGTAATATCACATATGACAACACAGGCAGACTTTTTTCGCTTGGCGATGTCATAGAGAGGCGCTGTGCCAATCGGCTGGAGCAAACTCTTTGTAATTGCAATGGATGGATCCGGAAGGGGTGGGTCTTTTTTCATTTGTAGCACTTTGACAAGGTTCTGATCCGGGACCGCAACATCCATACCTTTGTTGCCATAAGCAAGTTTGACCTGCATACTCTCTCCTTTACCTAGGTCATGAGTTTATGTCCCTAAATGGCGGTCGATTACCGCAGAGTACCTTTCCCTGTAATTGGCTGCCTATCGGGACGATCTGTCATTCTGCTTTGCCAAAAAACTATTAAATCTGGGATCATTATACATTTTGAATTGACGGTAGATTTTGTGACGTTTTTTAGCTTGTCTCAAATCCAAAATCAGCCGGTCAAGTGCATGTCCAAGATCCTTTCGTTGTTCGTGCAGAATAGCCAGACGATCCTTGCATATTTTGATGTGGTTTTTCTCCACATCCGGTCGGGTTTTCTGTTCGTCGGTATGATAAATCTTGAGTGAAAGTATGGACAGACGATCGCATATGCTGCCAGGGGTTTCACTGTTCATTTCCGTCTCGCGATTGGGCTCAATACCGGATGTGACGAGAACATTCTCTATCCAGACATCAATTTGTTCAATTCCATCATTGCGGGCCTGGTTGTGACGGTCTATGGCACGTTTATGACTGATCAACTCCTCGGCAGGAAGATCATGACGTCTTGCCTGATCTTCGTGATGCCAGAGTTGAAAGTTGTGGTAATGGACCCATTGAACCATGCCTTTTGGTGTATATCGATCTTCAGGTTCAATAGGACCTGTTTCGTGCCACAGCAAAACAAGATCATCAAACCATTCAAGCAAATTGTCGCTCTTAAAAGGGGCAAAAATCTCTGTTAATGATTTCACATGAGCTCCTTTTTGGGTTTCAATCTATAATCATATTCCACGACCCCGAAACGGGTCACTCGCTATGCCGTCGTACAATTCAAGCGATCATCAAGATGTGCCTTATGGTTCAGGGGGCACGTTCCGCTTTTCAATTGCGATCAAATCATCTGCTATAC
>CAYPUH010000465.1:0-2330 GCA_964413725.1 uncultured Cytophagia bacterium | reverse complement strand
GTCACCCTCCGTCCCAAACTCCAGTTTGGGACGGAACGGGCAGGCGAAACTCTGTTTCGCGAGAGAACGAGTGTTCCTCCCGACCGCTCCGAGATACCCTGTTCGCACCCCTGTCCCGTAGGGACAGAATAGTTATAGCACCACATGCAAAAAGAGATAGCAGTCCCGTAGGGACGACATATGACGGAGGTGTTGTTCCTGGCCCGATTTGGCCACGGATACACACAGATCCAACACAGATGAAAGAAAAAAGAATTTCCATCCGTGACAATCCCATTCTGCTTTACAGACTTTTGACCTTCTGTCATTCAGACTTTCCTCCCATTCACCTCCTTACCTCCATCCTTCCCAACCACACCGGATTTAGTTTTTCGAAATCCCGAACGTCAAGGTGAAAAGAATTTTTCTTGCACTAGTAATCGATAATGTCTAAAATATCCATGTCTGGCGGGGTGCAGGTGCGGAACATCATCCGCCCTGTGGCCATGTGCCGGGCTTTTGCAAAAATGCCACAATCGATGAGATCAAGGAACACGGTTCTATCTTGACCCCAGGCCGATACGTGGGTGCAGCCGGAATCGAGAACGACAGTGTGCCGTTAGAGGAAAAGATGGCCAAACTGTCAGCTACACTCTGCACAGTTCGCCGAGGCTGACCGGTTCGAAGCCACCGCCGAAAGGCATTTGGAGGTTTTAGGGGATGGGGAATAGCAAGATCTTGTTAAACGTTTGTGGTTTTTGGTTAAATAAGGTCCGGGTGTATTAAACAAACGCTAAATAAAAAAAGAGGATACCGATGAAACGCGGTCTGACCGGTGAATATGATATCACCAGTGTTTCTGGAGAACAAATCAAGGCGTTTGTGCCGAGCCCCTTGCCTCCGATACCTCCTTTGCAACTGGATCATCAGAGGCATAAATTGCTGGAAAGAGCGACGTTGGCTTTGGGGCGACTGGATAGTATAACCTTGCTTCTGCCAGATCCCGGGCTTTTCCTCTATGCCTATGTCCGTCGCGAAGCCGTTTTATCCTCGCAGATCGAGGGTACTCAGTCCTCTCTAGCCCAATTGCTGCTTTTTGAATTGGAAGAAGCGCCGGGTGTACCGTTTGATGATGTGGTAGAAGTTTCAAACTATGTGGCGGCGCTTAATCATGGTCTTGATCGCCTGAAGGACATTCCGCTTTGCAATCGTTTGATACGGGAGATGCACTCGATATTGCTCTCACGGGGCAGGGGAAGTGATAAAACTCCGGGAGAATTCCGCCGATCGCAAAACTGGATTGGCGGAACACGTCCCGGCAATGCGGCCTTTGTCCCACCGCCGCCCCCTCGGGTCGAAGACTGTATGGCTGCTTTGGAACGCTTTCTGAACAACCAGGACAATCCTTATCCGGTTCTCATCAAGGCTGCCCTGGCTCATATCCAGTTCGAGACCATTCACCCCTTCCTGGACGGCAACGGCCGTATCGGTCGGTTGCTTATCGCGTTCATACTCCATCATGACCGTGCGCTCTCACAGCCATTACTATATCTGAGTCTTTACTTTAAAGAACATCGTGCTGAATATTATCGTATGCTTGATCGGGTGCGAATCGATGGTGATTGGGAGGCATGGCTCGATTACTTTTTAGAAGGTGTGGCATATGTGGCCTCAAATGCAGTGGAAACCGCAAACAGACTTTTATCCCTTTTCAAACAGGATGAACAAAAAGTACAACTCGTGGGGCGCAGTGCATCAACAGTGTTTCGGGTCTTTCGAATTCTGTGCGAGAAACCACTGGTCAATATCAACCAGGTATGCAAACAAACAGGGATATCCTTTCCTGCCGCGGCCAAGGCCATGCGCGCCATGGAAAAAATCGGAATTGTCCGGGAGATTACCGGACAGCAGCGCAACCGAGTCTTTGCCTATGACCGTTATCTTGCCATTTTAAGCGAAGGTATGGAGTTATGATGACTATGGTTGCAAAGATATTCTAAACGATTTGCATAAATGTTTAGACTCGTCTCCGGGAGGGTTGGCTGGCGGCTAAACAATGACAGCTCACGTCAAGCCTAAAGTCCGCAAAAAACGTAAAAAAAATAAACCACAAAGCCACAAAGGTCACAAAGCCCGTCCCCCAACACGAAAGACAAAGAGACTGAGAGAAAAAACGCCCTCCCGGAGGGTTGGCTGGAGTCGAACAGAACGGCCCTCACGCCAAGCCGCAAAGTCCGCAAAGGACGCAAAAAAAAACAAACCACAAAGCCACAAAGGTCACAAAGCCCGTCCCCCCACCCGGAAGACAAACAGACAGTGACATAGAGACTGAGGGACGAAAGCCTCACGCA
>CAYPUH010000464.1:0-2344 GCA_964413725.1 uncultured Cytophagia bacterium | reverse complement strand
TTTCCGATGAGGCCAATTTCATTTTTGATCTTGGAGCGGATTCCATGCAGAGTCTTGAGCTGGTCGCTGCGTTCAATGAAGAGTTTGATATCGAATTGGATGAAGACAGAGCGTTGGAGATCCAGACGGTCGATCAAGCCGTGGAATTCATTTCAGAGTATGTGAACTGAGTTGGGAGTCTTGTATGGAAGATCGAACCTCTCGCGTAAAAGAGCGACTACAATCCATTTTTTATCCCGAATCAGTCGCTGTGGTGGGTACGAACCGTGTTCGGGGTACTGTGCCATATGACCTTTTGAGCAATATCATCAAAGCGGACTTTCAAGGTGTCGTCTATCCCGTCAGTCCGCGCGACAAGGCCATCCTGTCAACCAAAACATTCAAGTATATCGTCGACATTGAGGATCCTGTTGATCTTGCTGTCATTGTTTTTCCGAGCAGCGTGTGTCATTTGGCGCTGGAACAATGTGGCGAAAAGGGAATCAAAAGTGCAATTATTATCTCGGCTGGATTTAAAGAGGTTGGCGAGTATGGAAAGAAAAAAGAAGAACAGCTGAAGGAAATTGCTGCCCGCCATGGTATCTCTTTTATCGGCCCCAATTGTCTGGGTGTTATCAACACAGATCCCAGTACCCTACTGAACGCTTCTTTTGCACGGCGCATGCCTGAAGAAGGGGCAATCGGATTCTTGTCACAAAGTGGTGCACTGTGCACGGCTGTACTCGATTATGCTTGGTCCAAACACATTGGCTTTTCAAAGTTTGTCAGTTTTGGCAACAAGGCAGATATCAATGAAATTGATCTGCTCTACTACTTGAAAGATGATCCCAAGACGAAAGTGATTCTGGTTTATCTGGAAGAAATCAGTAACGGGCCGGCACTGATGAAAGCCGCCCGCACGGTTATCGAAGAAAGTGGTAAACCGATCTTGATCCTGAAATCCGGACGAACGGAAGCCGGTGCTTCTGCTGCGGCATCGCATACCGGTTCTTTGGCTGGAAGTGATGAGATTTGTGATGCTGCTTTGCAGCAATCCGGTATCATTCGCTGTGCGGATATTGAAGAGATGTTCAACAATGCCATTGCCTTGACCTATCAGAATATGCCATCATCGAATCGTGTTGCGATCATTACCAATGCGGGGGGGCCGGGCGTTCTCACCACCGATTCCGCAATACATGAAAATCTTCGACTGGCCCGTTTCAGCGATGACACCACACAGATGTTTAAAAAGAGCCTCCCCAAGACGGCCAATATTAAAAATCCGGTCGATGTGATCGGAGATGCGAGAGCAGACCGGTATCACCTCGCCGTATCGGCTGCCATGAAAGATCCCAATGTGGATGGCGTCTTTGTGATCCTCACCCCACAGTCTATGACCGAGATTGACAGTATTGCCGAGGAAGTTTGCCGGGTTTCCAGCCGCTACGATAAACCCTTGTACACATCCTTTATGGGAGAAGCGGATGTTGCCAGTGGCATTGATATGTTACAACGTCAAAAAATCCCACACTATATTTTGCCGGAATCCATGTGCAAAGCGTTTGCATGCTCCTACCGGTTTAAAAATCAGCACACCAAAAAGTGGAAGACACCTGAACCCTTGCCGGTTGACAAAAAAACAGTCAGTGGAATTCTCGATGCCTATGGAGATCAACCGTCAGGCCTGATACCCGAACACCAAGCGTATGAAATCATGCAAGCTTATAAATTGCCTGTCGTCGAACATCGGCTGGTTCAGAGTGCCGGAGAGGCTGTTCAAGCAGCCAGCGAAATGGGTTTCCCCGTCGCTCTCAAAGTGGTCTCTCCGGATATCATTCATAAATTTGATCTGGGAGGCGTCAAGCTCAATCTCAATACAGAAAAAGAGGTTAAAGCCGCCTACACGGAAATAATCGAGTCGGTTCATACACAACAACCCAACGCCAAAATCCAAGGGGTGCTCGTGAATCGCCAGATCCATTCAGCAGAAGAGTTGATTCTCGGCATCAAACAAGATCCTTCTTTTGGTCCCGTGCTGTTGTTTGGTTTGGGAGGATTGTTTGTTGAAATATATCGTGATGTCAGTTTTCGGGTGGCACCTATCGACGCCGATGTTGCTTTGGGTATGATCCTTGAGCTCAAAGCCTCTCCAATATTAACCGGTGCACGTGGTCGTAAGCCTTTCGATATCCAATGTATCCAGGACGCCCTGTGCCACCTTTCGCAATTGGCTGTCGATTTTCCCCGGATCAAGGAACTCGATATCAATCCTCTTTTCGTTTTCGAAAAAGGTAAAGGCTGTATGGCCGCCGATGTCAAAGTCCTACTCTGATGTCCATCGTGATTCAGCAGACTTTCAAGA
>CAYPUH010000463.1:0-2349 GCA_964413725.1 uncultured Cytophagia bacterium | reverse complement strand
CTAAATTTACACCTGTTTCTTAATTGTATTCGGATAACAGTGATGCCCGGTCAAAGGACACCACACCGTTGCATTTGTCGCCAGCCGGGCTTTATGGATTTGCTCTGTCATGAGGCGAAAACGCTTGCGAATCTCCTAAAAAAATTGTATAACATAATCTTACCCAAGGAAATCGAACCGGTTCCTATATTTTTCAATACTGATTGACGAGGAGCATTTGCATGCAGGTTTCGTATTCACTGGACCGGGTCTGGCAATTGGCCCGAGACCATTCCGACGATCCACCTTATACCGCTCTGTTTTATGATCCCATCGACATTGCCCTGCAACGACCCAACAATGAAATCCTCGATGAACGCCATGAGAGAATTCGATCCACCCTCGTGTCCCGACATATTCATGCTGCGCGGGAACTGTTTTTGTCCACCAACATTGGATTGTTGAACCGGCAGCAGGGCTTTCTTATTCATTCTGCTTTTACCGTACAGGTGGGACCGTTTGAGGATACAGAAAAGTTGGGACAGGGGCAGCTTGAGGATATCTATGCAGAATTCGAGGCGCTTAAGGATGTCAAGGGTTGTCTGATGGTGGTCAAGAATCGATCTCCTAAACACTCTGCCGCAGACTATGCTGCGGTGTGGGGAGGCATCATGAGCAATGCTACCCGGGGGCTGGGGTGTGCAGGTGTGGTGACCAACGGAAATGTTCGTGATAGCTATCAGCTTGCCGCCGTTGCGGATGATTTTGAGTATCTCGTCTTCGGTCGCGGCTTTTGTCCACTCGATGCACGTGGAACCATTCAATTGGATCACTTTATGAAACCCATTTCCATGCCGGGGCTGGGATTTGACGATAATCCCGACCATGTGGTCACCATAGATCCCGGCGACTGTGTTGTCGCGGATCGGGATGGTATCCTGGTCATTCCACAGGTCATTGCACAGGACGTGATCGATCTTTCGGTGGAGCGCTATAAAGCCGAGGCCTATGTGATCCGAGGGATCAGAAAACAGAATCGCAGTGATGTGATTCCGTTTATCAAGGAAAATGGAATTCTTTAAGAGATAATCATTTGTGTCATAACAGGAAAGCCGAACCATGAAAATTACCGATCTTCATGCCCGTGTGGTGGCGATCCCCATTCAAGCTCCGACGAGACATTCTTATGCGTCTCCCACACATTATATCCGTACGATCGTACAAGTTGAGACCGATGAAGGCGTCACCGGTCTCGGCGAGACCTATGGTATCATCGCTCCATCCGCATTCGAGTCTGTGAAGCAATTTTTGGTCGGAGAAGATCCGTTCAACCTTGAAACTATTCGAATTCAGATTTCTCAGCGCGGGTATTTCACCCGGCAACCCCTTATACTGGCTCCAATCGAATTTGCCTGTTATGACATTCAGGGTAAATGGAATGATCTGCCGGTCTATAAACTTCTGGGTGGCAAGGTTCGGGATCGGGTTCCCATGTCTGCCTACCTTTTTTACCGTTACAACAACGATGAGGGCCGCGGAGAAATCACCACTCCTGACGAAATGATTGCATTTGCAAAACAGCTGACCAGACAACACGGCTTTAAAACCCTTAAACTCAAAGCAGGTGTCTTTGAACCCGACCATGAAGTCGAAACCCTGAGAGCGCTGCGGGACGCATTTGATGGGTCCTACCGGCTTCGTATCGATCCCAATGCCATCTGGTCCCCGGCAACAGCCATACGCGTTGGTCATCAGCTGGCAGAACTCGATCTGGAATATTACGAGGATCCCACCTGGGGGATCTCGGGTTTGGCACGGGTTCGAGAAAAGACACCCCTTGCCATCGCCACCAACATGAGTGTGATCGAATTCGAACATCTGGGACCGGCTGTAGACCAACACGCTATCGATTGTATCCTGACAGATCCCTGGAATTGGGGTGGACTATACTATACCCAGTTGTAGGACAAGGTGGCAAAACATCAAGGTATGGCGGTCAGCATGCACAGCGGTGTGGAGATGGGGGTCGGACTGGCTGCCATGTTGCATGTTGCCAGCACCATGCCCAATCTGGTCCATGCCATCGATTCTCACTATCATCATCTCATAGACGACGTGATCAGCGATCCCTTTGAATACCAGGATGGCGGGATGGCTCCTCCGGATAAACCCGGCCTGGGTATTGAACTCGATCCGGAAAAAATGGACCGGTATTCACGAGTCTATGATGAACTCGCAGCAGGTGATTATGGGTATCCTCCGGACCCACATCGACCGGCCTGGTTTGCGCACGTTCCATCCTGGTAAAAGCGCGGCGTTTCGGGGGGGTGCAACGTCACGAGATCTCAATATAGAGTGGAGGAGAGGTGT
>CAYPUH010000462.1:1949-2369 GCA_964413725.1 uncultured Cytophagia bacterium | reverse complement strand
TTCCTGTAGTCCTCCTTTTGCGATAGACATAAAATGCCAGAGGGTAATGGTTACCAGACTTAAAGAACCATACTCTTCTGTAGACAGCAAGCGAGTGAGAATGGGAAACGAAATGAATCCAGCCACGAATACTAAAATTTCCGCGATGGTATAATGGGAAAACTGAGTAAAGAATTTTTTGATCGAGTTGTCCATGTTGCTCTCTGGCTTGCTGTTGTTATAAATGCTATGGCGTGGGATTAAGGATATCGCCATACAGGGATTGATAGGACTGAACCATTGCTCGTGTCGTGAAATATTTAAGGGCACGAGTTCTTGCTGCTTTTGCCAGCGATCGACTCCAATCCGGTCGATTTAGACAATCGAGAATACCGTGTGCCAGTGCCTGCGGTTCTGCCGGTGGTACGATCAATCCAGATA
>CAYPUH010000462.1:0-1939 GCA_964413725.1 uncultured Cytophagia bacterium | reverse complement strand
CCCCCTACCTGCGTTGCGATGATGGTACATTCGGCCATCATTGCCTCAATGAGGGCATTGGAAAAACCCTCACTGAGTGATGGGAGTACAAAGAGATCGAACAGCTGTAAGAGCGCGGGAATGTCGTTTCGCGGTCCGGTAAAGACAAATCTGTGGTCCAGCTTAAGCTCATGGATTCTGGCAAACAGATCTGCCTGGTGCTGTTGTACAGACTCGGTCTTATCGGCGTATCCCCCGACTATGATAAATTGTGCGTTCGGATTCTCCCGGTTTACAATCGCAGCAGATTCGACCAGATACATCAAACCTTTAATCGGCCGTATATTGCTCAGGGTGCCGATGATTGGCAGGTCAGGATCTATGGCGAGGCGTTGAGCCAGAAAACGTTGATCACTTTTGTTGGCTGGTATCGGCAATGTAATGCCGTTATAAACAACCACACTACGATTCGCAAGCACCCGTTCTTGTCTGATAATCTGGTCACGGAGATCTTTCGAAACACATATGGTCATGTCTGATAATCTGGATATGGCTCTCCGAATATATTTAAAATGCGGTCGAGATTCAGAAAATCCTTTGTCCCGGCGATTGGACAGAACTATCGTTCCGGGTACAACCCGGGCTGCCAGAACACCAAGGACGTCTGACATAAAATGATAGGTTTGTACCACATCTATTTGGTATTTTCGAATCCAGCCAACGAGTCGAATCCATTGACCAAACGTTTTCAACGCGTAGAGGTGATCCACCGGCAACGGTAACACGGTGATTCCATTCTGACGGGCTTTTCTAATCATGATGCTATCCGTTGGATTGAGCGGACAAATCCAGCAGCGATAATGTTGACGATCGAGATCCTGACTCAATTGAAGTAAATGGTGTTCGGTCCCGCCGGTGTCATCGAATTCATCGATGATAAACAGAATATTTTTCTGTCTTTTGAGATTAATGGGATCGCCTCCGGTTTCGGATGAAAAGCCAATCGAACACGCCCGACAATTCGCAGGAAAAAATTGCGCGAGTGATCCATGGCCTTGGACCCACATATTGCATGTCAATTCCCTTTCTATACAATCGATACCGATCCGATATAAAATTGATTCCTTCGATCAAGGTGCAGGCCCGCTTGAATCCCGTCTGTTTGAGAATACGGATGGTTTCATCATTGAAATCATCAGCCATTCCATTTGGATAGGCAAAGCTGTCTATGGGAGATTGGAGTTCTTGTTCGATACGCTGCTTACTCTGAATGATCTCCTCTTTTGCCTCATCGGGGGTTAACTGGCTGAGAATGGGATGATCGACTGTATGACCTCCAAAATCCATTCCGTTATGTTTCATCACCCGGATCTCGTCCCAGGACATCATCGAATTCGCACACGCCGGAGCTGCCAGTTGAGCCTGTATACTGGCGATCAATTCGGCCCGTTCTTTTGGTTTCATCGTTTTCGCCAGGTTGGAAAGTTCAACAATTGCCTTATGACACTCTTCTTTTGTCTCTAATGAATATTTTTGTGACCGGTACGATGTCTTTATAATCAGAGTAGGATCGGCTCGATGTTCGATGGTCTGTTTTAGAATCTCAAACCAGGGCACCCCATTTTGATCGATGGGACCGACGGTTAAAAAAAAGGTCGCAGAGAGCCCATATTGTTTGAGAAGCGGATAAGCCCATTGATAATTGTCATGAAATCCATCGTCAAATGTGATGACAACAACACATCCTTCAGAGCTTGATTTGCCGTTCAGGTAGGGATCAATGTCTTGCAACCGGATAACGGTATAATGATTTTTGATAACCTCTAAATGTATTTCAAAATCTTTTGGCGAAATCGTCAGTCGCAAGGGATCCTGTTGAGAATGAACCTGGTGATATCCCAAGATGATTACACCCTGCCGGCGAGACAGCTTTTTATATATCCAAACACCGCCGCTATAG
>CAYPUH010000461.1:0-2374 GCA_964413725.1 uncultured Cytophagia bacterium | reverse complement strand
GCGGCCGATCGTGCCGATAACGCGGTCAATTTCGTGATCGGTGCGATTGTGGCCAATCATATTGTCAGTGCTATTGATGCGATGTGGTCGGTGCATCGGTATAATAAAAGTGCGCAAAGCGTTTTTGATATGGATGTCAAATTTGGAACAAGCCAGGGACATCCCAATGTCCGTTGGTCCTTATCGGCCCGCTTTTGATATGGAATGAGCCATGCTGATATGACGTTTCGACACTCACATAAACGGCCTGATACAGAAAAGCGAATTCATTTAACCACAATGATTTCGCTTTTGTTTTTATTGGCCCTTTTTCTTTTTCTACCCAAGCGTTGGGATCCAAGCCGGCCCTCGCCTTCCCGGATCACATTGAATGTTGTTGTGGAAAGTGTTCCCCATACTGAACAGCGCATCCGACGTGGCCGTGTGCCACCGGTAAAGCCAGCAGTTCCTTTGGCCGTTGAAGATCCACTCATTCCCGACAATGCGGTTATCGATCCCACAGAGATGACACTCGAGGCGGGTTTCATGGTTGAGGGGCGCAGCGGTCTGACGGTAGGGCAGCCGGATACGGTACAGCCCGTGCCGCTGCTTCAGGTGATGCCGGCGTATCCCAAAGAAGAGAAGGAACGCAAACGGTCCGGAGTGGTGCGTCTGCTGGTCAAAGTCAATACCGAGGGTCAGGTCGTGGATGTTGTGGTATCCCAAAATACCACCAACAGTGAGTTGTGCGCCCGGGCTGCAATACAGGCGGCCTACAAAAGCCGTTATCAACCCGGTAGTGTGGGAGACCGAATGTTACCCTTGTGGACGGTCTGTGAGTATGGATTTTATCCGGAATGACCGTAAAGCAGCACATATGCGACACAGCTGCCCTTTCAACGGGAGACCGAGGACAGGTAGGACAGGACTGGAAAATGGTGCTTGATACACAGTAGTCATCACCACGAGTTCAGCGTGAGAGTATGGGGGACACCAGAGGGGGAACAGCTTTTTAGATCTCCCGGGTAAAGGAAAATACCAGCACACGTGAAATGATCACCTATTCCAGCTGATAGCGGAAGGTGATAATGCCATCAACGGGGTCCTGAGGGCTGGTGGGGGGCAAGGGGTTGAACTGCCAGGATTGTAATGCCTTTAACGTAATATCTTCCAGTCTCGGATCTCCCTTTTTGACAGGAATCATACGACCGATGTGACCGTCCGGCAAAACGGTAAATCGTATTTTAACCACGGCCTCTTTCTGCAGACCGGCTGGATATGCAGGAATGGTTTGTCGAATCACGCTACGATCGGCAGCTTCACCTTCAATGGTATAGGGTTGGTTGGACCCTGCCGATGGCGTTATGGGGCCTGCAGTGGGACGCGTTGGTGTTTCCTCTGTTGCCGTCTGGGTGGATGAATACCGTTCGTCCTGGTGGAGTAAACTCTGAACCCGTTCTCCCCTCACTTTGGCTGCACGATTGGTTTGCGATGGGTCTGTGCGTTCTCCGGGACTTTTCTTCGGTGCAGCAAGCCGACGGATGGGAGTCGATTCGTCCGGTTCCAGCATCCTGCGTTTGGGCAGATTTACGGGGATCTCAGACGGGGCCTCTGACGGCTCTGTGCCGGTCTCTTCTGCTGGGGCAGGAGTGGGGTGTTCGGCCGGTTCGGATTCCCGGGGGGCAGAGCGAGTGGGCTGAACCAGCTCTCCCCGCCCACTCACGAAACTGATTTCCGAAAACTCTGTCGTCTCGAAATGCACACCCACATTGATCAATAGCAGAATGATCGCCAGCACAAAGTGAAATAGTAACGATGCAATCAGAGTCAGACGGATATCTGTCAGTTTATCGACAAAACGATTCATGTTAAAGTCCCGGTTGGGTTGCAATAATGAATTTTTCGGCCCCGGCAAGTTTGGCCACATCGACGACCCGGATGGTGGCTTGCAGGGAGAGATCCTGATCCGCACGAATCACCACCACCTGATTCGGGTTCTGTTCCAGCCGCTGACGCAGTTCCGACCCCAGTTCGGTCCGACTCATAGCTGTTTGATTTAAATAAATACGTTCATTATTATCAATCGTAATCATCAGGCGGGCGGAATCATCCGTCTGCCCCGATGCCGCTTTTGGCAGTTTGACCTTGATCCCGGGCTGTACAACATAGGACGAGGTGAGCAGAAAAAAGATCAACAGCAAGAGGACAATATCCGTCAGCCCGATCGTAGAAAAACTGATCATTCGTTTACGCGAGGGTTCTATCGTCATGGGCTGTCTCCTTTTCCAGCAACATATCCAAAAGTTCGGTGGAACTTTCCTGCATATCATGAACATGGGCTTCCACTTTGGCCTGTATCCAGTTGTAAAAGATCAGGGCCGGGATGCCTACAGAG
>CAYPUH010000460.1:0-2387 GCA_964413725.1 uncultured Cytophagia bacterium | reverse complement strand
TTTCTGACGCCTTCATTCAACCAATATTTTTACAAAACAAGGAGGAATCATGCAGTACAGACCCCTTGGAGCCTCGGGCCTGGATGCATCTGTCATCGGTCTGGGGACCTGGGCCATCGGCGGGTGGATGTGGGGAGGTACAGAGGAAAACGAGTCGATACGAGCGATTCATAGCGCCCTGGATGCCGGAATCAATCTGGTGGATACCGCTCCTGTATACGGGTTTGGCCGGTCGGAAGAAATCGTGGGCAAAGCGATTCAGGATCGCCGGGACAAAGTGGTTCTGGCCACGAAATGCGGTCTCGTGTGGAATCAAAACAAGGGAAAGCTGCTTTTCCATTCTGATGAAAAGCATATCACACAGTCCGGATCTGTCGATGTTTACCGGTATCTCGGACCGGAATCGATTCGACACGAGGTGGAACAGAGTTTGAAACGTCTGCAGACCGATACCATCGATGTGGTGCAAACACACTGGCAGGATCCCACCACACCGATTCCGGAGACGATGGAGATGCTGCTCAGACTGAAACAGGAAGGAAAAATCAGAGCCATCGGAGCCTCCAACGCCACACCGGAGCAATTAAAAACCTATCTGGATACCGGTGAATTGGATGTGGATCAGGAACTCTATTCCATGCTGGATCGCAAGCAGGAAACCGAAAATCTCCCCTTTTGCTCTGAACATGATATTGCCTTTTTTGCCTATTCTCCTCTGGGCCAGGGATTGCTCACCGGCAAGATTGGACCGGAACGCACTTTTAAAGAAGGCGATCAGCGCAAGGACAATCCACGCTTTAACGTCGACAATCGCGAAAAAATCAAAGAGATGCTGCAAGAGTTCGAACCCATCGCCCGGGATCATAATATCACGCTGGCTCAATTGACCATCGCCTGGACGGTGTCTCAGAGAGGCTGCGCTCACGCTCTGGTGGGTGCCCGCCATACCGAACAGGCACAGGAGAACGCAAGAGCCGGAGAGGTGTCATTAACGGCCGAGGAACTTGAGCGCATGCGAAATGCAATCGAGACGGTTACCACCGATATTCCCTAGCCTGTTCTGAAACGGATGGGTGAAAGCATTTAAAAATGTTTTATATTGAGCTTAATCCATAAAACCCCTATACTATATGTAAATAATCCGCTGTGAACATATGGGGGACATATGAATATGGAAACGGCATATCGAGCGACAGATCGATATGCCGTTTTTTTGTCCAGCCGGATTTTAACGCTCTTTCCCTTCAGGTCATTGTAACTGATTTCCCAATTCCAATTATGATGGGTCTACATCCATTCACACAACAGGAGGATCCCATGAAAAAACAAATCACGCGTCTTTGCGCCGTACAAACCGCCAAATTGATCGCATTGGTGTATGCGATTTTTTCGCTTTTGTACACGATCATCGGAGTGTTTATGGTTCTGTTGGGCACGGGTCAGTTTCGCTGGATCGGACTGGCCTACATTTTCATTCCCATTCCGGTCATCATCTTTGGCTTTCTCTTTACATTGCTCTTCTGCGCAATCTACAACCTGGTCGCCGGATGGGTGGGTGGAATCGAATTCGAGTTAGCGGACGAAAAAGCCCCCAATCCAGACACCACACCCGAGCCCTGAAAGGGCGAATTAAAACAGCCCGCGGCAACGCCCCGGGTATATTAATTAAAAAAGGAGATCAAAACATGGCACAATCATTGAGTAAAAATTATATTCATACGATTTTTCACACCAAAAACAGCGAAAAATTTCTTACAGATTCCATTCTTAACGAACTATACCCCTATATCTCCTCTATCTGCAAGACACAAAATTCACCTGCTTTGAAGATCGGCGGTATGCCAGACCATATTCATATTTTGTGCCTTTTATATAAAAATATCTCTTTGGCTAAATTAGTGGAAGAGATCAAAAAGAACAGTTCAAAATGGATCAAAACAAAAGGAGCAAAATATCACCATTTCTCATGGCAAAATGGTTATGCCGCGTTTTCAGTAAGCCAAAGTCTTGTCGAGCAGGTTATAAAATACATTGAAAACCAGAAAACACACCATCACCAAACGACCTTTCAGGAAGAATATATTGCATTCTTGAAACATTATAAAATTGATTATGATGAGAGATATATTTGGACATAACGTAAATAATCCGCCCTTTCAGGGCTCTGGCATGTATTGGCCATACCGCAACCAGGGCGTTGCCCTGGTCTGTAAATAATACGCCCCTTCGGGGCTTGGGCTCTCTACAGCCCAAATAGTATCGTTATTTGCTACCCAACGAGATATATTGAAGCTCTGAAGCCCTTTTACCTTCAATCAATATCATAACCAATGCCCCAAGAAGCGGTTTTGGAACAGGCCAAGGCCATGCCCCGGGAACATATAACC
>CAYPUH010000459.1:0-2392 GCA_964413725.1 uncultured Cytophagia bacterium | reverse complement strand
ATGCAACCGTATTGGCCTAGAGTGCGTCATCGATTCCTGCAATGGACGTTTCGATATCAACTCACAGGTGACATTTCCGATTCGGAACCGGTTTCTGATGACGCCGTGTTATTCGACAACGAGAGAGCGCATATTCAGCACTATAGGGCCCCAAAGCGGATGAATGAATCCCGGACGGGGATACGGATGATCAAAACGCTGGTCGGTCATCTGTGTGCATCGCACCCCGCACACATTCAACTGTTGTGGGACGCCGCGGGAGCGCCAGAGGTCCTGTGTCACGATCCTAAATCGGGGACACCCCCGATATCGGTCAGTATGAGTCATAGCAACGGACTGGTGACCGCTGTCTGTATGCATTCCGTTGACCGCGAGGGTCGCGATCGACCCCGGATCGGGATCGATATCGAAAAGAGATCCGACACCCTGCCCGCCTCTGTCCTGGACCTGTTTTCAGAGCCGGAACAGGCCTGGCTCTCAAGACTCCCGCAGTGGCAGGCGTCCCTGGCCTTTGCCCAACTGTGGACCCGCAAGGAAGCCCTGTTCAAATGCAGCACCGTCGCGCTCGAGGAGATTCTCTCCCGGAACGTCATTCCCGATCAGATCATCACCCGGGACCCCGATGACTGTTTTCAGCTGCAGAGTCTGTATCTCTCTGAAATCGACATGGTCACCAGCCTTGCCATTCGCAGTCCGCATGCAGGCCCGTCTCCACAAGACCCTGCCCGGTGATCGATCTGCCTTCCCCCTCTCTTCGTCCCTCCGTCCCTCCGTCTCTCAGTCTCTCAGTCTCTCAGTCTCTCAGTCCCTCAGTCCCTCCGTCCCTCAACACCCCCCACTCCCTGCCACACCCCTACCCGCCTTCATCGCGAAACATCCCCTACAAAAAAACAAGATTTCCCTTGCGCAATATACAATTTTATTCTTATATAATAGTCAGACACAATACATCGTACTGACACCAGGTACTGCAGGGAGAATCGGAGACTCTGGGGATGGTTGGACCTGAAAGCTCGAAAACAGAATATGGGGATCTGTTTTGGGGCTTTTTTTGTTTGCATGCCAGCACAAAATCCACACACCTTTTCAGGCAGCCCTCCACCTGCCACCATTCTGTATGCGGTTTTTCATTCCCGTTCCATTCGTCTCCCTGATCCCGCTGCAATGAGATGGCTCTCTGCAGTGACGTTCTATACCAAAGGACTGAAGACGTGGTGTTCGCAGATAACCGGAAAAAACCGATACCAGGAGTACACAACTTGAAATCTATTCTCAGCGACTATTTGGAAAACTCTAGACGAATCAGAGAATCGTACAACAATCCTTTAAAAACAACTGAATATTTACCATTGAAAGATAAACTCGAGCAACAGTTCTATGATGACGAAGCTCAAAGGCATCTCGATCATTTTGATAAAAAGTTGTTTCTGTATGACCCGAATGAAGCGCTTCCCCAAAGTCATCGTTTTTTTTATTCACAGCTTACAGATATAAAAGGGAAAGCCATCCTTGATATTGGATGTGGATATGGGTTTACCTCTGTCAACCTGGCTAAGCGGGGTGGAATCATTACCGGCATCGACATTTCTCCCAAAATGGTAGAGCTTGCCCGAAAAAATGCACAATTCAATGCAGTTGAAGATTCTGTTGCAGTCCAGCGCATGTCGGCACAGAATATGATGTTTGAGGCGAATACATTTGATTATGTTGTCGGTTTTGGCATCTTGCATCATCTGAATTTGCAACTGGCGGGACAAGAAATATCCAGGGTATTAAAGCCGGGAGGCGAGGCTTTTTTCATTGAACCCAGAATTCCGTTCAAATGGCTCATCTTCGTTCGAAGCGTGTTCCCAAATAAATGCTTTGAATCGCCGGGCGGATCACAATTGGATGACAGGGATATCGCTTGTTTCAGATCATTTTTTTCAGGGTATCAAATCAGGTATTTTCTGTTTTTAAAAAAACTGACCCGGTTTCCGGGATTTAAAAAACTGGGTAACACCCTGGATCGTATCGATGAACATCTTTTGCAGCGACTGCCCTGGTTATGGCGATTGTATTGGGCTTTTGTGATAAAGGTTGTGAAATAGCCATACGGTCATCAGCGCCATCAGACCTGTCACCGGGTCCGCGTTCTGGCTGAACCTTTTGACGGCAGACAGGTTTTAGGATGTACCCATCGGACACTCGCCCCGCCGAGTCACGTTTCGGTTCAAAGCCAATCCCGGCCGCACGATACCGTTCCATAGCCTGGCCTCGTTACCGTCCCCTCACCGCATCGCCAACCCCTGTTTCGCGTCTCTCCGTCTCTCCGTCTCTTAGTCTCTCCGTCCCTCAACACCCCCCACTACCGGCCACCCCCCCACCCCCCCGGAATTGGGGAAAATACCCC
>CAYPUH010000458.1:0-2394 GCA_964413725.1 uncultured Cytophagia bacterium | reverse complement strand
TGGGCCAATCCGTTCGAGGCCGTCAGGATCAGAGCCAAAAACGCCAGTGTTAAAAGAGTTGTCTTTTTTACCACGATATTCCTCCTGTGAGTTTTAAAAAACCATATTTCAGGGTTTTAAGTGATTCCATTACGGAACGATTGTTCCGGAGCATGTTCTTTCTATCTATTCGGTCTCCGGGAAACGGTGGTCTGTCAGTTGCCGGGAGATAACGGCAGTGCCGCAGACACAACCTGTTGCAACGATGTGCGGGAGCGTTCGCCCCCTAGAAACTCCGTCCAAAGACAAAGTGCATCTTCCATTGTGGGTCAGGATTCCCGGACGCGTCCACCCGGTCAAATCCGTAACCATAATCAAAACCAATGATTCCGACCATGGGCATAAACACGCGGGCACCGATACCCACCGACCGCTTTAGAGTCATCGGATCGGCCCGTTTAAAATCGGTCCAGGTGTTTCCGGCCTCTGCGAACAAAAGTCCAAAGATGGTCGGATTCGGAGCAATGGGAATTCGGATTTCAGCCGTATATTTGAGCATAGCTTTGCCGCCATCCGCGATGGTACCATAGCCGGACAGGGGATCTTCATACCCTCGCAGGGGAATGGACTGGGAAAGGCCATCGCCTCCCATAAAAAAGTATTCCAGATAGGACATACGATTATTTTCACCAATGGTTTCCAGATATCCGGCACGAAAACTGGTATAGAACACCAGATCCCAGATAGCCGGGGTAAACCAGTCCAGTCGCATGGTATATTTGTGAAAGTCCACATTGCCACCGAGGAACAATCCCGCCAACTCGGCCTGCAGCGTAAACTCTGATCCCGCGGTGGGAAATTCCGGCCGATCCAGACTGTTTCGGTTGATGATCGTGGTAATGCTGCTGGTCATCAGTGGCCAGTCGGTGCCGACGATATTGTTCGGATTGGTATTGATATAATATTCGTTAAAATCCGAGAGACTGGTACGGTCGATACGATAAATCCAGTCCTGACGGAAAAAGTTGTCCGGCCATCGCAACCGGCGTCCGATGCGAACGGATCCTCCCTGACTTTCCTGTCGGTAACCGATATAGTAGGGATCGCGATGGGTTGAATAGACGCTCAAACCCGCCAGTGTCGGGGTATCCAACAACCACGGTTCTGTGAAACTGAAATTGTATGAACGATAATAGCGACCAAAATTGAGATCCACGCTCGCCCGCTGGCCGTTGCCCAAAAAGTTGGCCATAGCCACACCGACACTCCCGATCAGTTTGTCACGCTCGCTCCAGCCGGCAGACATGTTGGCGGTATCGGTGCTCTTTTCCTCGACATCAAAGGCGAGGTTGACTTTGTCTTCGCCAAGAGGCTCTACCTTGGGTTCCACATTGCTGAAATAATTGAGCATCCAAACCTCTCGCTGACTCCGCTCCAACAGCGATCGGCTGAATGTATCCCCCGGCATGATCTTGAGCTCACGTCGGATCACCTTTTCCTTGGTACGCGTATTTCCCGAAATTTTGATCTGGTTGATCTTGGCCTGTTTTCCCTCCGAGACCAAAAAAACGATATCCACGACATTGCTGTCGAGCATGGTTTCCTTGGGAGTGGTGGTCGCATAGATATAGCCGCGATCGTAATACATGGTACCCACTTTTTCATAAATCCCTTCATCGAGCTTTTCCTTGCTGTAGGTATCGCCCGGTTCAAACCCAAGCTGGGCCGAGAGATCCTCATCGCTGAAGAGCTCATTGCCATCCCAGGTGACCTCGCCAAAGGTATATTTGGGCCCTTCATAGACCCAAATATCGATAAACATATCGTCACGTTCTTCGTTGTAATACAAGGAATCCTTGAGGACCTCAGCGTCGCGATATCCATTATTCTGGTAAAAAGCCGTCATCAATTGAAGATCTTTTTCATACTCTTCCTTGTTAAAATCGGCGCCGCGCCACCAGCGATCCTCTTTGGTCTCTTCAAACTGATCCCTGAGCTTGCCGTCATCAAAGGCGGTATTGCCGTAAAATCGAATCTTTTTGACCTGAACTTCGTTGCCTTCGTTAAAATCAAAACGGACGATCACCCTGTTGGTATCGGTCTCACTCACAAAGGTATCGATATCGATCTCGGCCAGGAGATATCCCTTTTCATGATATTTTTCCAAAAGTTTGTTTTTGGATCGATTCAACAGTCCCGGACTGATGATCTGACCGGAATAGAGATTGATAATTTCATTGATCTCGCTCTTTTTGAGCTTGTCATTTCCCTTGAGTTCAACAGTTTCCAGTCGGGGATATTCCTCGAGATGTATGGTGATATAGACGCCATCACCGAGTTCTCGATCCAGAAGGATCTGAATATCAGAAAACAGCTCCAGGCGCCACAATTGCCGAATCGCCTGCTGGATACCTT
>CAYPUH010000457.1:0-2415 GCA_964413725.1 uncultured Cytophagia bacterium | reverse complement strand
CTCTATGGATGTTGGCATCTATCGGTGTCATGAGCCGGTAGCTCCGGAACGGTGTCGGGATCTCGAGTACACACCGATATCGATCGGTGAGGTATGGGGTGAAACCTGGCAGCAAGCCTGGTTTGTCGTCACCGGACAGATTCCGGAGCGGATGAGTGGTGAGACTGTTGTGGCGTTGATCGATGTGGGCGGTGAGGGGCTGGTTCTGGATGAGAAAGGCACTCCGATTTCTGCTGTGAGTGTCCAGTCGATTTTTGATCAGACGTTCAAGCGAGACCGGATACGCCTTTTCGAACCCGCTCAGGGCGGTGAAACCGTAACGCTCTATATCGAGGCCACAGCTACGCAAATATTCGGTCTCAGTCAGCAACAGGATCCGGCAGCGGATGATCCGCATCGCCACGGATATCATCAGGCAAAGTGCTCTTACCTGTCACTGGCGGTGTTTCGCGAGGATATATGGCATCTCCATCTGGACGCCTCCCTTCTTTTCGACCAGATGCAAGCCTTACCCCCCAAGAGTGTCCGCAGAGCCAGGATCCTACGGGATCTCAACAGGGCCATCGATCTGTTTCGAGAAACACTGGACGGAGTTACCGCCAGCCGCGAGTGCCTAAAGTCGGTTTTGTATGCTCCCTCCGGACCCTCCGATCTCACCACCTCTGCTGTGGGACATGCTCATATTGATACGGCCTGGCTGTGGCCTGTTGGCGAAACCATAAAAAAATGTGCCCGTACGTTTGTTACCCAACTCGATTTGCTGGAACGCTATCCGGATTACATCTTTGGCGCCTCGATGCCTCAGCATTACCAATTTCTAAAGACTCACTATCCCGGTTTGTACGAACGCATTCAAAGAAAAGTGAGTGAAGGACGATGGGAAGTGCAGGGTGGCATGTGGGTGGAAGCGGATTGTAATCTGATCAGCGGCGAATCCATGGTACGTCAACTACTGCATGGCAAACGCTTTTTCCGGAAAGAGTTTGGAGTCGATGTCAAAACTCTTTGGCTTCCCGATGTGTTTGGTTATAGCGCCGCCTTGCCTCAGATCCTGAAAAAGAGCGGCATCGAAACGATGGTCACTCAAAAGCTGTCCTGGAATCAATTCAACAAATTCCCCCACAATACCTTCATCTGGCAGGGAATCGATAACAGTGACATCATTGTACATTTTCCGCCTGAAGATTGCTATACCACCTCTCTTAAACCCTCCGGTCTAAAGTATGCCCGGGAGAATTTTGAGGAACGGGATCGACTGGATGAGTTCCTGACCCTTTATGGAATCGGGGACGGTGGAGGTGGACCTACGGAGGAGATGATCGAGTATGGTCACCGACAGCTGGACCTGGAATCAAGCCCCCGTGTTCGATTCTCTACCGCGCAAGCTTTTTTGGATCGGCTGGTGGAGCAACGGCATCTGCTGAAGCGATGGGTCGGTGAACTCTATTTCGAACTTCACCGCGGGACGTTGACCACTCAGGCTCGTATCAAAAAACTCAACCGTGTCTTTGAACAGGGGATGAGAACTCTTGAAATTCTGTTCTCCACACTCGATGTGGATCACTATCCATCGGAAACACTTGACGCCATGTGGAAACAGGTTTTGTTGCATCAATTCCACGATATCATCCCCGGTTCCAGTATTCACCAGGTCTACCAGGATACTTGGAAGGCGTTTTCCCGGCTTGAAACCGAACGGAATAAACTGTTTACAGTTTTTCAGGATCATGTGATTCAAAACAGCAACGACCATCTTGTTCTGATCAATACGCTTTCCCATAGCATACGCCAGATGGTGGAGCTACCCGACTCCTGGATCGGCTACAGAGTGGCCACCGAAGCGGGTGAGCATTGTGTCACCCAGTATCAATCGGAGACCCTATCGGCCGAAGTGGAGATGACCCCTTTTTCAGTCCTGACTCTTGTTCGGGGAGAACGCCAGGATCAAGATGAATCCGGACCCCCTACTTCTGGTCCGGTTTTAGAGAATGATTTGATCCGCTATGAATTTTCACCTGATAGCGGACTGCTGCTGGATATTTGGGATAAACAGGCGCAACGTCAGGTACTTGATTCTCCTGCCGGAAATGCTCTCACCCTCTATGAAGATCGTCCGACCAACTGGGATGCCTGGGAAATTGAAATCTATTATGAGAATCAGGTCCTGGAACAGGCTACATTGCAGTCCTGGGAATGGATCGAAAGAGGCCCGGTGCGGTCGATTCTTCGCTTTCACTATTCCCTTTCTTCATCACACATTCGACAGGATGTGGTTTTGACCTCGCACAACAAGCGGCTGGATTTTGTCACCTATGTGAATTGGCAGGAACATCATCGCATGCTCCGAACCTCGTTTCCTGTCACCGTGCGCGCCCAGGAAGCGTCATTTGAGATCCAATACGGTACCATAAAACG
>CAYPUH010000456.1:0-2417 GCA_964413725.1 uncultured Cytophagia bacterium | reverse complement strand
CATCCCAGTCAGCTCTCCGGAGGTCAACAGCAACGAGTGGCCATCGCACGGGCGCTGGTCAACCAACCCGCTCTGTTGTTGGCAGATGAACCCACCGGGAACCTGGACAGCGTAACATCCCTTTCTCTCATAAGCTTGTTTCACGACCTCAACGATCAGGGCATCACCATCATTCTCGTGACACACGAAACCGATATCGCCATTTATGCCAAACGGGTTGTCGAACTACAGGATGGTCTTGTGGTTAAAAACAAGGCCATCAAAAATCGTCGACACGCGCAAACCGATCTGCATCACATGAGGAGTGAGGGTCATGCTTCCGTTTAAAAAACTAATGCACGTCTCGTTTAAAAGCCTGTTTAGAAACCGAATGCGCAGCCTGCTCACATCGCTGGGTATCATCATAGGTGTCAGTGCTGTGATTATTATGGTCGGTGTGGGGGCGGGATCGCAGGAGCAAATAGAAGAATCGATACAGTCCCTGGGCACCAATCTCATCATTGTCTTTCCCGGGACCAGCCGTATGGGAGGCGTCAGCAGAGGTGCGGGAAGTTACAATACCCTCACCCTTGAAGATGTGGAGGCCATACGCAGCCGCGCCACGCTCATCGAGGCCGCCTCGGCGGTGGTTATCGATCGCGCCCAAATCATTGGTGGCATCTCCAACTGGAATACCCAGATTCAGGGCGTTTCAGAAGAGTATTTGGACATCCGCGACTGGCAGCTCGTTTCAGGAACATTTTTTTCAGACCGCGACATCCGCAGCAATCGCAAAGTCTGCGTGTTGGGTCAGACCGTGGCAGAAGAGTTGTTTGGCAACCGGAATCCGGCAGGCGAACGGATACGTGTGGACAATACGCCCTTTACGGTTATCGGGGTGTTGCAGGAAAAGGGACAGGACCCCAGAGGAGCGGACCAGGATGACATCATACTCGCGCCGTCCACGACAGTGTTGTATCGCCTCAAAGGGGGCACGAGGATCAATATGATTCAGGTCAGCGCCATTTCTCAGGAATGGATGGAAGAAGCTCAGAAGGAACTTGAAGACATTTTGCGAACCGAGCATCGTCTGACCGGAAGTGAAGAAGCCGACTTTCGGATCCGCACACAGACCGAAATCACCGATATGGCCACATCGACATCGAAAACCATGACCCTGTTGCTGGGCGCTGTGGCAGCGGTCTCCCTGATTGTGGGAGGGATCGGCATCATGAATATCATGCTGGTTTCCGTTACGGAGCGAACCCGGGAAATTGGAATTCGCATGTCCATGGGTGCCCGCAGCAGTGATATCCTGGTCCAGTTTCTCACCGAGGCGGTGGTGCTGAGTCTGGTGGGAGGTATCATCGGTATTCTACTGGCCGTCGCGGTTGCAGGGATTCTCAACACCTGGACGACGATCTATACCCTCATTCAGCCGGTGGTGGTCATGCTGTCATTTGCGTTTTCGGGTGCGGTGGGAGTCTTTTTTGGCTGGTTTCCGGCACGCAAAGCGGCAACCCTCAATCCCATCGAGGCGTTGCGATACGAATAGTAAAACCAAAATATGCGTTTCGTTCAATAGTTTCTTATATCGAGTTGCACAGCCGCATCCCGATCCAACACCCAGACCAGCGTCCCTTCGATCGGTTGAATTCGTTGCGCCGGGAGGTGCGGATCCTGCCGCGAGCCGAGAATCCGTGTCATGATGGATGCTTTTTGACTCCCGGTTACCACCATTGTAACGAGTCGGGCGCGATTGATCACTGGCAAAGTAAGACTGATACGCTGTTGACCGGTATCGGGATGGGTGGCCACCGTTGTCATCCGATCCATACACTCCAATGTCTCCTGTTCCGGAAACAGCGATGCCACGTGACCGTCCTCGCCCACGCCCAGGAGAATCCAGTCAAATTGAGGCCAGCCGTCCGCCGTCTGTTCAAGGGTTTTCTGAACCTCCCCGGAATATCGTTTGGCTTCGTCCTCGGGATCCCGTTCACCCTGAATGCGATGGACATTCTCATCCGGAATCGGTATGTGAGACAACAGGGCCGTATTTACCCCACCGTAATTGCTCTCTGGATGGTCCGGAGGCACACACCGTTCATCCCCCCAGAAAAAATAAAGGTTCTGCCAGCATTGGGGATCGTCGGAAAAGAGGTCTTTCCAGGATTGATAGGTCCGCATTGGAGTGGTGCCACCCGCCAGGGCGACAGAAACGGGGCCATGTGACGTGGTTACAAGACGAACCAATCGTTCGGTCAGGGCGCCAACCACTTTATTCTCGTCGGGTAAAACATAGACAGATGTCACGATTCCATCCTCACAAAATGCTGGGTCGTGAAAAACCAAGTAGTATTACCCCACTATTGTAGACACACCGAAAAGTCAGTATATTACCCAAAATCCAGGGAGGTGTGTCATGAGTAATGATAATA
>CAYPUH010000455.1:1053-2428 GCA_964413725.1 uncultured Cytophagia bacterium | reverse complement strand
CCTGGGGAACCGATCAGGTGGACGATGACGATCATGTCATCGGCAATGAATACCAAACCCTGAGCCGATCCGGGCATACCATCACCCTCAGCGATGAAGGAGGGTCGGTGACCATCCCGGACAATATTGAAGACAACCAACCTTTGAATGAAGTCTTGACAGACGGTGGCAACGCAGGTGGTCTCAACGCCACCAATTTCGGCCATCTCAGCATCGGTACCACAGCGACGCCATCAAAAATCTATGGTTACAACACCGCTTCAAGTGCCACTATATATCCGGATAATGTGGGATCGGCCAATTTGGCCTCCTATGTTCGTGTCGATGATTTTTCGTCCGTTTCGGACCAGGCGATCGGGTATACGTCGGTTATTGATGATGCACCCAATGGCAAAGCCAGTCGAGGCTATCAAGCCATCATTACCGATGGCACTCTGAGCGGCAATACCGATCATACCTATCTGACGGCCGCTGTGGCACGCAGTGATGGAGAAGATTTCAGCTATACCGGTCCCATGGGCGAGCCCAGCATCAGTGGCTTCGCCACACGGGTGTCGGGGAATATCCCGTCGACGTATGCAACCACGGGCTTGTTTATTCACAACCTCCGCAGTGGCGAGGAAGACTATCATATCTATACCCATGGAGAAGAGGCAAAGAATCACCTGGAAGGCGATGTTTATCTGACCAATAAACTGGGAATCAATGGGGCCACGAGTCTGGACTATGCCCTCACTGTCAAGGGCAGCATGTGGGTCAGTGATCATGCCTATAAAAACGCTCCCCTGAGCTGGGAGTCGTTGTCGGATATCCGCGTCAAACATATCGACGGACCGTATGAAAAGGGCCTGGATGAAATCGCTGCGCTGGATGTGATCAATTTTCACTATAAAGAGGGCACCGGCCTCGACCTGCCCACCGATGTCCCGATCAGCGGTGTGGTGGCGCAGGAGCTTCAGGAGGTGTTCCCGGAGGCGGTCGCTCACTTGAACGACGATCCCGACAACTATCTGACCATCGGCACCGATCCTCTGTTCTGGGCCATGATCAACGCCATCAAAGAGCTCAAAGCGCGTGTGGAAACACTGGAGGCTCGGTGAACACCCTGAATCACCGGGTCAGAGTCTTGCCTCGGTCCGAAGGCGAGAATGTTCCATCTTAAAAAAGAAGCCAATGGAGACCAATATGAAAAAAATAGTATTCTGTCTGATCGTCCTGGGAATGATCAGCACGACAACCCAGGCACAGCTTGTGGTTAAAAATGCCTCCAACGTTGTTTTGATGGAGGTTGAAAACCAGTCCAATGATGCGCTTGTAACTATTGGGTCGGGAAGCAATGTCGGAACCCTGATCACCGACGCTATAGGGATAGGCG
>CAYPUH010000455.1:0-1043 GCA_964413725.1 uncultured Cytophagia bacterium | reverse complement strand
CAAGCGGATATTGATTCCCGGATCAGAATCAAGGGACACCAGAGCAGCACATTGCCCATTTTTGGTACCTACAATTCATCCATATTGGCCGAGGATTACTCTAGTTCAAATGCTGAAAACCAGGTGGTGATTGAGGGGATCGGTACGGCCATGTCGAGTAATAATGAAAAGGCTCATCTAGGGGTGCAGGGTATGCTTTTAGGCGGCGCGAGCAACGATGTCTGGATTACCTCGGCCAGTCTGGGTTATCACAATACCAGATATGGCAATACCGTCGCGGGAGTCAGCAGCAATGTCCTCGAAGTCGATGGATATGTACCATCCCAGGATCTCATGACGGCGGTCTTTATCGGTGAGAATAAAAACAGTGGCAGCAATCATTACGGCTTAAATGTAACAGCTGATCGGCACTATCTGAATGGTAATCTGATCGTCGAGGGCAAAGTCGGGGTTAATATCGGTAATCGTGAACCGGCGACCTGGTTTGAGATCTATGGTCAACCCTACATCAGTGCCAACAATGCCGGCCTGATGATGAAATCAGCCGACGGATCGTGCTGGCAGGTTCGCGTCGATAATAGTGGCAATCTGACAACCACCTCGAGAACGTGTCCGTAGGTAACTATCGGCGTCAAGGTCAGCGGATAGGATGAGGCTGCATTCGGTGGCAGTATTTTCATCAATGACCAGGATATTTTTTTATAGCTGTCCCAGTGTCAATTGAGGAGAGGCTGGGACGCTATGGATTTGTGGATAACCGTCTTGGGTTAATATGTCTAATGCCAGAAGACGCTTTACAAAACGAGTAATAGGCGAGAGCTTTACACTTTACTCTAAGGAGAAACTAAATGAATAAAGCGATTCTTTTGATTCTGATTTTTTTGGTTTCAGGCAGTACGGCGCTGGCGCAGCTGACCGTCAAAAATTCGGGTGGGAATATCGTCATGCAGGTGGACGATCAAGCCCGGGTGACCATCGGCACGACAACGACGCCCGGAGCTCTGACGACCCATACGCTGACCATCCTGGATGGTGCGGCTGAT
>CAYPUH010000454.1:0-2446 GCA_964413725.1 uncultured Cytophagia bacterium | reverse complement strand
CCTGGGGAACCGATCAGGTGGACGATGACGATCATGTCATCGGCAATGAATACCAGGATCTTGTCCTGAATGGCAATACTCTGGAAATCACCGATGGCAACAGTGTGACGTTACCAACGGGTTCGGATAACCAAGAGTTAACCCGCACAGGATATGACTTGAGCATTGACCGTGGCAATAGTGTGACGCTTCCCGATGGTCGACCTCTGGGTGGATCGCAAATAACCATTGCAAGCGATGGTCGCACCGTCAATCATGGCAATACGTCGTCTCAAGGCAATGTGAACAATAGCGGGCGTACGGTGATCCAGGATATTTCGGTGGATGGCAATGGACACGTGACCGGTATCAATTCATCCACGCTGGCCGATGCGACGGAAGACAACCAACCGCTCGGCGAGGTGTTAACGGATGGTACCAATGCGGGAGGCCGCAATGCCGTCGGGTTCGGCAAAATCGGGGTGGGAACGGCATCGCCGACGGCTAAATTAGAGGTTAAGGGTCAGGCCGTGACATCTTTCCCGTATAATTATGGTGTCCCTGATCCGGCAACAACCTATACGTCTCTGTTTACAGATGGCTCGAGCGCCTCGAATAATCACTCGATTTATGTCAATGAATCCGTGGTTCAGTCGTTATCGTCAGATAATGGGCAAATCCATATCGCCACACATGGCGCGCAGTTGATCGATGGCGATAATGGGGTATCTGGCAGTCTCGGCTATCACAATACCTATGGGAATGAAAATATTCTGGCCGGAGTGATGGGACATGTACGTGACAAACCCTATACTCCTTTAAAGACCACCGCCGGGTTCTTTTTACAAGACCTGCAAAGCGAAACGGATTATGGATTGTGGGTTTCGGGGACCACCGTCATCGGAAAAGGATATCATGGCGATACCTCTGACTGGAATGGTCTGTTGTTTTTTGGCTCAGATAAAGATGTTTCTATTTCTCGCTACACGGGAAACGAAAATTTATATATCACCAACCATGCCAACAATGTGGTAGTTGAATCTGACTATGATGTTGTTCTCGATGCGGAGGATGATGTCAATATGAAATGTGATGAAATCCGGATGAATGGAACGGTGGTGCACTCTTCGGACAGACGTTGGAAGACCAACATCCATCACGTTGAGGACATTGTCGACCGGGTGATGGATCTCTCCAGTGTGGAATTCACTTGGAAGGAAAAAGAGGATAACAGAACGCACTATGGATTGATCGCACAAGAGGTAGAGGACGTTTTTCCCAACCTGGTCTCTGCGGATGAACAAGGCTATAAATATGTCAATTATAACGAGTTGATTCCGATACTGCTAAAGGTGGTACAAGATCAACAGAGAGAGATCGATGCGTTGAAACAGCCATAATCCTTTGCGTCCCACTTAGCCTTCGAGATGGGCTTGTTGCCGACGACTCTTTTGGAAGATATCCGGTCCGGTGGAAACGTGGTCCCAGGGCAGAGGAATCCGTACCTGGGATGATCCCAGCAACGACTATGATGGCAACGGGGTTCATCTCGACAGGGAACTGCTGAGTCCGGCCGGCACTCACTATCGTGCGGTGTCCGCGCGAATGGGGGGATGGAGATGTTCCATGCCCGGTACCGGTGAGGCCCGTCTATATGCCGCCCAGAGCAGCAATGCTTATCTCCAGGAAATCGCCGGACAGGGCTCCGGGCATGACATCGATGCCGATGGCCTGGTGACCCTGGATGACGATGGCGGCGTCTATGTCATGTCCCAGTTCCAGCAGCGATCAGACCGGGACCTGCGGTTGATCCTGTTCACCATCTATAGCTATATCGGTGAACAATAGTCCCCGAAACGCAAAACTTTTTACTTTTATCCCCGCCGAAAAGTTGTATATTGTTCTGATGGACGGTTGCGATGTTTGCGTTGCAACCACTGACTTGGAATAATGATAACATGAAACCAATCGACGAGGATGAATTCCCATGGATGAAAAGCGCATTCAACTCGGTACAGAAGCACTGGAACAGGAATTTGGCGCCGAACGGGTTCGCGCCGCGATCGACGCTGTCAAGGCGTTTACAGTGGAAATCCCCAGCTGGGTGTTTGGCGATTTTGGGGCGGGCCGATTCGGCAACTATACACCGCCCGGAGTGGCGCGGAATGTCTATGAAAAACTGGATGACGCGGCCATGATCCAAAAGATGACCGGAGCCACTCCCAATGTGGCCATGCATATCCTGTGGGATTTTACCGAGGATGGCAAGATTCCCTCGATGAAAATGGCCGAAACGCTGAAGGGCGAGGCTCAGAACCGGGGTCTCGACCTGGGCGCTGTCAATCCCACCTATTTTCTTGAAGGATCCTACCGGGGCAGCTTTGGGGCCGACGAGCAGGAGGTGGTGGAACGATATATCGACCAGACCGTGGTGGCTGCCGAAATCGCCGAGAGGTTTTGCAACAAG
>CAYPUH010000453.1:0-2471 GCA_964413725.1 uncultured Cytophagia bacterium | reverse complement strand
TCAAGTGAGAGAATGTGCACTGCAGTGTATTCAGATGGCCAAACAGCGCAACATGCCTGTCTTTTTTGTGGGGCATGTGACCAAAGAAGGCTATCTGGCTGGTCCCAAAGTGCTTGAACATATGGTTGATGCCTTGCTCCTGTTTGAAGGTGACCGGGATCATTTTTATCGAATTTTGCGAGCGGCAAAAAACCGCTTTGGTTCCACCAGAGAAATCGGGGTGTTTGAAATGACGGAAGGTGGACTCGTGGATGTTCTCAATCCATCAGCAGTATTTTTGGCGGAACGTCGCCAGGATACCAATGGTTCTTCCGTTATTTGCTGTATGGAAGGAACTCGGCCCATTCTGGTGGAGGTTCAAGCCCTGGTCAGCAAATCCAGCTTTGGACTGCCACAGAGGACAACAACCGGTGTCGATAGCAAGCGAGTGATGATGCTGCTTGCCGTACTCGAGAAACGGCTCGGTTACAAAGTGGGGACTCTGGATGTCTTTGTCAACGCCGTAGGGGGTATTCGGGTGGAAGAACCCGCTGCCGATATTGGATTGCTGACCGCCATCGCCTCCAGTGTCCGCAATGTGGTGGTGGATCCTCAGGTTTTGCTCCTGGGCGAGGTCGGACTGGGAGGCGAATTGCGGTCGGTCTCCCACGTGGATAGTCGGCTGGCAGAGGCTGCCAAGATGGGATTTAAACGAGTGGTGATCCCCAAAGGCAATGCCAAATCGATTCGGAATAATCCGGATATTGAGACGATTGTGATGGATAATGTTCAGGATGTTCTGGAAGCGGTGCTTGATGGATAAGGTAGCCGGAGTCATGAGGAGAGGATCGAGTTGAAATTTGAGTTGGCCCATACAGATTCCGGGAGCCACGCACGAGCCGGACGTCTCGATACCGATCATGGATCGATTCATACCCCTATTTTTATGCCGGTGGGGACCCAGGCGACGGTCAAGGCTCTCACTCCTCAGGAATTGAATTCTCTGGGTGCAGAGATTATTCTCAGTAATACCTATCACCTTTATCTGCGTCCCGGCTCTTCCGTGATCCGAAAGGCAGGCGGGATACAGGCTTTTTCCTCTTGGAGACGGCCGATCCTTACGGATAGTGGGGGATTCCAAATATTTAGTCTGTCCGATCTCAACAAAATTCGTCCTGAGGGATTTGAATTTCGCTCTCATCTGGACGGTTCCAAACATCTGTTTACACCTGAAAAAGTGATAGATGTTCAACGAGATTTGGGATCAGATATCATGATGGTACTGGATGAATGTGTGCCTTATCCCTGTGAATTTCGTTATGCTGAATCCAGCATCTCTCTTACCTTAAAATGGGCAAAACAGAGCGCAAAAGCTTTTCAACAAACAGAACCCCGGTTTGAGATTGATCAGGCGCTCTTTGGTATTGTCCAGGGCAGTGTGTATCCCGAGTTGCGTCGAATCAGTGCGACAGACCTTGTTGAGCTCGAATTGGATGGATACGCGATTGGCGGTTTGTCTGTGGGGGAACCCAAGGCGGCCATGCACGATATGACAGCATTGTGTACCAGCATCCTTCCGGCAAACAAACCACGATATTTGATGGGGGTCGGAAAACCTGAAGATATTGTAGAGAGTATTGAGCGCGGTGTCGATATGTTTGATTGCATATTGCCCACACGTAATGGGCGTAATGGAACGGTCTATACATGGGACGGTCCGGTAAATATCAAAAATGCCAGACATCGCGATCATTTCGGACCGCTTGATCCCGATTGTGGATGTATTGCCTGCCAAAATTTTTCTCGCGCCTATCTACGTCATCTGTATCAGGCCAAAGAACTGCTGGTGTTAAGACTGCTGAGTTATCATAATCTGTATTTTTACCTACAGCTCGTTTCTTCCATTCGAAAAGCGGTTTTGACCGATCGATTTCTCTCATGGAAACAAGATTTTTATCATCGATATTTTCAGGATCGGAAGACGTCAACCCCTAAACAGTATTCGCCTGCGGGATGAATACAAAACCATTGTTGAAAGGGAGAGTGCGCATCATTCCCCGAGTCAACAGTATTTCAAAAAGGAGGATACGGTGAATACACTATTATTCCTGGCAGCTGCAGGTTCAGGTCAATCAGGATCCGAAGGAAGTCCCCTTGGATTCTTTTTACCGATTATTCTGATTTTTGCCATCATGTATTTTCTTATTTTTCGTCCGCAAGCCAAGCGTCAGAAACAGCATCGTCAAATGCTGGATTCGCTTGAAAAAGGTGACCGGATTGTGACCGCAGGAGGCGTTTATGGCACCGTCATCGCCATCAAGGAAAAGGAAAAAACTGTGATGGTCAAAATTGCCGACAATACCAAAATTGAACTGGCCCGGTCTTCCGTGGCTCACAAATTGGCCGATGAAAAGCAACAGAGCAATTCGTGATGAAAGTGGTTTTTATGGGAACGCCGGATTTTGCGGTTCCTACATTACGTCGGTTACATG
>CAYPUH010000452.1:0-2475 GCA_964413725.1 uncultured Cytophagia bacterium | reverse complement strand
GTCGATGGGTTGCCCATTATGTCGTGAAAAAAATCAATCAAGCCAAACCGACAAAAGATAATCCCTTTGTTCTCGGCCTTCCCACCGGTTCATCTCCCATCGGTACCTATTCTGCTCTTGTTGATCTCTATAAAGAAGGTCTGGTTTCCTTTCAGAATGTTGTGACCTTTAATATGGATGAATATGTGGGATTACCCGAAAACCATCCCCAGAGCTATCACTATTTCATGTGGAGCCATTTATTTAATCACATCGATATAAAGCCGGAAAATGTCAATATTCTTGATGGAAATGCAAAAGACGTGGAGAAAGAGTGTCAAGAGTATGAAGAAAAAATTAAGAAAATGGGTGGCATCAAACTTTTTCTCGGCGGTATTGGTCCAGATGGTCATATTGCGTTTAATGAACCGGGATCATCACTTTCATCTCGTACGAGGATTAAAACATTGACATATGACACACAAATTGCGAATTCCCGATTTTTTGATAATGATGTCAAAAAAGTTCCAAAGACTGCATTGACCGTTGGCGTCGGTACCATTATGGATTCTAAAGAGATCTTGATTATTGTCAATGGATATAAAAAAGCCAACGCTCTGCGCATGGGGGTTGAAGAAGGTGTCAACCACATGTGGACCATTTCCATGTTACAATTGCATCAACATGGGATCATTTGTTGTGATGAAGAATCGACCATGGAACTCAAAGTGGGCACGGTTAAATATTTTAAGGATATAGAGAGTGAAGCACTGGGGGCTCTGCCCTCCTGATAGATCGTATACAAACCTCTGTAAAAATTGGAGGGTGATTTATGCCAACACGCCCCTTGACGCGAGAAGAGATTCATCAACTTGAATCCCAAGACTGCCGGGCGGAAAACTGGGACTGGATACGGGTTTCAACAGCTTTCAGTGCGGATCACATTTTCAATGTCAGCTTTAGAGGTCGCAATCAAATTGGTTCTATTACCGGCAATTTATCATTGAATAATGATCTGACGAGACCAGCCGGGCTGGAGAACTGTTGTCTGGAAAGCTGTACGGTAGGCGATCGAGTACGTATTGCCAATGTCAGGGAGCTTATTGGTTACCATGTCCAGACGGGTGCCGTGTTGGAAGACATAGGGTCTTGCGTGATTGTGGGTGCCACCACCTTTGGCAATGGTACAGAGATCGATGTTCTTAATGAGGGCGGTGGGCGCCCGCTGATACTCTCGAATCGTCTGAATGCTCAGATCGCTTATATGATGGTTTTGTATAGACACGATCCGGAAATAACTGAGCAGCTGGTCTCCCTGATCAACAAGGATGTGATGACTCAAAAGTCTACGACAGGTGAAATTGGCACGGGTGCACATGTTCACCATGTTGTCTCATTGAAAAATGTCTGGGTAGGACCGCACGCTCATATAGAAGGGGCACGAGATCTCACCGAATGTAGTTTCATGAGCACCAAAGCCGATCCCATCCGGATTGGCTTTGGTGTCTCTGCCGAACGTGTCGTTGTACTGTCCGGATCCCATATTGAGAGTGGTGTGTTGTTGTCGGATTGTTTTATTGGACAAGGCGTGCGCCTTGGACGACAATTCTCTGCTGAGCATTCTGCTTTTTTTGCCAATTGTGAAGCCTATCACGGAGAGGCGCTCGGTGTTTTTGCCGGTCCCTATACCGTTACCCATCACAAATCCTCGCTCCTCATCGCAGCTCTCTATTCGTTTTACAATGCCGGCAGCGGTACCAATCAAAGTAACCACATGTATAAATTGGGCCCTCTGCATCAGGGAATACTGGAACGCGGTGTCAAAACGGGGTCTGGCTCCTATCTGCTATGGCCGTGTCGAGTAGGTGCTTTTACAGCAGTGATCGGGAAACATGAAAGTCACTTTGATACACAAGACCTGCCGTTCTCCTATATCAGTAGAGAGGGAGAGAGGAGTGTTTTAACGCCGGCCATGAACCTTGTAACCGTTGGAACAAAAAGAGATAGCGAAAAGTGGCCCAAACGCGATCGTCGACAAGATACACAAATATTCGATTTGATTTCATTTGATCTGTTCTCTCCCTATATCATCGGCCGTGTTGTTCGGGGGATGAAGGTGCTTGATCAACTGGGAAAACAACAAACCAAACGCGAATATGTCAAATACCGTGGAATCGATATCAAACGTCTTTTGCTGAAAATGACCCGTCGATATTACCAAATGGCGATCGATGTTTTTATCGGCCAGCAACTGTTACAACAATCCTCCCGATTGTCTGGAACAAAGAGTGCTGCAGCTCTGAGAGAAAAAATGAAACCGCAAAGCACAGCAAGTCAGGGGGAATGGGTTGATATGGCGGGTCTGATCGCTCCTAAAACAAAGATCGATAACGCGATAGATGACATTCGTACGGGTGCCATGTTCTCGCTTCAGGATGTGAATAGCCGGTTGAGGGAGATTCATGAAAACTATTCCATCGATGCCTGGAACTGGTG
>CAYPUH010000451.1:0-2512 GCA_964413725.1 uncultured Cytophagia bacterium | reverse complement strand
CTGCCGCGCGCCTTTCTGGACGACCTTCTGTTGTGGGTGATGGTCGGGGTGATCATTCTGCTGTTGTGGATTATGGTTTCCATCGGTAGCTGATTGCAGCTGCAAAGCGGATATAGCAAAATAGGGTCTAAAGTTAAACTTTAGACCCTTTTTTTTTAAATTTTTCTGAACAGAATGATTTAAAAACGTAAAGAAACCATCAGATATCAAACCGATCCAGTTGAGTCAAATCGATTGGTTTGCCTGGAAGCGCCCAGGAGGCCCCCAGTTCGCTGGGAAATTTTGATTGTTCAAAGCAGGTTTTCAGTACCTCATCCAGACCTTTAACCACGGTCAGACGTTTGCCCTCTTCCCCCTGGATCTCCAGGCTTTCTTTGGGAAAGTCATGGATATTCGAGGACAGTTGAGCCCCGTTCATACACAACGTCTGCATGCTGGCGGCTTCTGGTCCACAGGCAATCGGTTCCCCCGTACGCACCGCATCGATACAGTCCCACATCTTTTTAATCTGGTCCGGATCCGGTGAGGGCAACGTTTCTTTTTGTCCGGATTTGAATTCGATTGTCCACTCGGAAAACAATCCGTTGTAATGAATCGTGGCATTTTCGAATTCGTACTGCTTGACGGGTCCGATCATATCGGGAATGGCGTGAGAGACCACAAACAAAATATCCACGTTTTCGGTCGTTTTGGTCTTTAACACAGCTGTATCATAATTTTCGATGGGATTGGCCCGGTAGAGTTCAGCCGTAACGGTCGTCGGTCGTGCACTGTTGTCAAACCGGTCTCCCAGAACGAAAAACATATTGTGTAAATAATGAGCCACAGCATTGTTTACCGGACTGTCCAGAATCCACCGCCCTTGGGGATCTTTTTGTTTGCCGGCCCAGCTATTACGGGCATAATAACTCTCGTCCCGTGGCCATAATGCCAGTGTTTTCAATGTTTTGGGTGCACCAAAGACTCCGTTCTGGATATCTCGTTTTAAACTCTGGACGGGATCGGTAAACGACCATTGATATCCGATCGCCACAAATTTGCCCGTTTCATCACGCGTGTCAATCATATCCTGCGCTTCCTGAATCGTTCCGCCCAAGGGTTTTTCGCACAACACATTGCTGCCATGCTCCATGGCCAGACAACTGTGATCCCGATGAAGTTGAATCGGTGAGGATAAAATCACCAAATCTGCGGTCCCACCCTGTTGATAAAATGTTTCAATGTCGGGATAGATGGGTATGGAAAGATCTTTCAACGTATCCAGACGACTGCATCGCTCCGGATAGGGATCGATGCCGGCGACGATTGAAACATCAGGATCCTGTTTTTTATCCAATAATCCTTCCAGATACACCTCACCATATCCTCCAAGTCCTACCACGGCGACTGTCACATGTTCTTTCAATGACACCTCCACAAGTTACATCGCTTATCTGTTAAAGTACTTTATAAGGCAATTCACATAAGTTGCTATTCCACAACATATTTTTTCATCGAGGAAAATACATGTTGTTAAAATAATTACCTGCTCGGAGTACCATCGATTTAACGTTATTAATAGCCACAGGTCTTTTGATATTCATCCAGCATGGCCATATAGTTGTCATATCGTGTGCCCACCGCAATGGAATGGCTGGCTCCGAGAATAAATCGTCCTCCCTTTTTTGCACACTGCATGGCACGACGGACATCGTTGCGAACATCCTCAGGAGTGCCGCTGACCAGGTTTTCCAGCGCCACCCCGCCCCACAACGTCAGCCGATCGCCGACGGTCTGTTTGAGCTCACATATATCCATTCCGGCCGAAGACTGTATGGATTGATAGGCATCGTATCCAATCTCAAGAAAATCATCCAGGAGAGGTGTAATATTACCACAGCAATGCTTTATGACTCTTTTACCGTAATTTTCATGTACATTGCGAACCCTTTCCGTGTTCGCCGGCACAAAAAAGTCCCTGAACATCATCGGGCTGATGAGCGGACCGCTCTTGTAGCCAAAATCGGCACCCCATAATACTGCATCGGAATCGGGATGAATATAGATCTGGTCTGCTGCATTTTGTTGTCGCACCGCCTGCTCTGTGGCCGCCTTGACCACATCGGGATTTTGAATCAATTCAATGGATCCGCGCTCCATGCCACCCAAAAAAATGATTCCCACTTCCCCACCGGACGGTCCGACGATAAATTTCTCGTCCTTGAACCGGTCGACAAGCGTATTCAGTATGGTCCAGCTCCGTTCATCCAGTTCGGGTAAAGGACCCTCTTTCTGAAATTGATCGATAGTAAACGTTTGATTGTCGGCTACGGGATCTTGTATGCAGGTGATATCGGCCGTGATGTCAGAATATTTATAGATACGGCCAAAAGAGTCTTCCCAGGTGGTCTCATCAAGTCGTTTTGGCGGTGGATCATCCGATGGAAGCGGAATTTCCCAGGTGGCCATGGGAAAGGTGATCATATCCAGATCGAGTTTTTCATACAATTCGATCTGATCATTCAGGTAACTC
>CAYPUH010000450.1:0-2518 GCA_964413725.1 uncultured Cytophagia bacterium | reverse complement strand
TTGACCCATCGGCGTGATTGACCGTATAGGTATTGCTGATGGTGATGTGGTTTCCAGCCCTCGGCCTTTCATTACCGATGACATGATCATCGTCATTGGCCGACCATTGTGGATCCGTTTCAGCACCCACTCCCGTCGCATCCCCGTCCCAGATATCGGCAGTCAGTGTGCGTTTCTTTACCACGCCACCGTCCAGCACCAGGACCGCGATGTCGCCGCTGTTTCCTTCGGCGTTGACGGTACCAATGCGCAACGTGCCGCCTACATCGAGTGTGGCCTGCGGCGCCGAGGAGCCGAGAGCGATACCCACCTGACCCTGGTCGGTGACCTGCATCAGAATCGTGCCGGTTGATTGTTTTTTAACCGTAAGTTGACCCCATGCCAGGGTGCTGAACAACAGTATCGTCAACATATACAGCGATATTTTCTGTAACATAGTCTGTCCCTTACCATAAATGATGCAATGTCATTGTTTTGACAGGATAGGCCTGAATTGACCTAGCCAGATTGGCTTTATCATTCTACTCGAGCGCTTTTAATCTCTGATCCATCTCCTCGATTTTGGATTTCAATTCCCGGTTTTCCTGGATTTGCTCCTGCAGAACTTTTGTCACCACGGCCACCACATCCATGGCCACCATGGATTTGCGACTGGACGTCGCCACCAGGTCGGGGACCTCTTCAGCGATAAAGCCCACATGCCGGTCGCCATCCCCTTCTTTGTAGCGATAGGTTACAGGATTCATGGCATTTAACGCGGATTGAGCGTCGGTCAACGACAGGTCCCCGATATCGGTCTTTAGCTCACGGCTGGAGCCCTCATGCAATGCGCCGGTGATATGCAAATCGCCATTGGTTGCCAGACGCATGCGCTCGGTAGGTGTAAAGGTGTTGCCGTTGGTCAGACCTGTGTTGTTGAAAAAATACATTACTCCATTGTAGCTGCCGACAATCGAGGCACTCGTGGACCGGGCAGTCCAGTCAGAGTCGATCAGTTCAGCGCCACCACTCAGATTGAATTGGTGTGGATGTTCAGAAGCGAGATAGGCGCCATTATTCGTAAAGGAGCTTCCCACTCGTAATTGAGCCGATCCATTTTCATCGATGATGTTGACTTTGGGATAGGGGTTCTGATAAAAGCCTGCTCCGACGGGGAGATCATCGCCGATAAACAGGGATCCATGTCCACCCAGAACCATCCGACGGGTGGGTGTGAATGTATCCCCCACCGTCAAGCCCATGTCATTCGTGATATATAGATTCCCTAGATAAGAGCCGACACTCACCCCTTTCTCTGCCTTGGCTTCCCATTCGATCGTGCTGCTGGTGTTGGTCAACGCCATACCGCCGCTGATCAGAAATTGAGTGGGGTAGGAGGATGACAGATAGCCTCCCACATCGCCGCTGTTTTCGTGAAAATGGATCAGACTCGGATGTGGTGAGGTGTTGTCGTAGACATTCAGTAGATACATGTTGTTTGTGGTACCGATACTCACGTGACTCAAATTGACGGCCTGACGACCTCCTGCATTGTCGCCCTGTCCCAGGACATGGTAGAGATCCTGATGGTCTGTATTGGCTTCAAACCGGTCGGTGAACGTGGCTGTCAAATTGGCCAGCCCCTCACTTCGACTGAGCGTCAGGGTTTTCGTTGCCGTTCCCCCAAAGCTGGCCCCTGTGACCACTCCGTCTGCGCCGGATCCCGTTTGATCGCCGTCCCAGATATCGGCTGTCAATGTTCTCTTTTTTACAATTGAACCATCCAGTACCAACACAGAGATATCGCCGCTGTTCCCCTCTGTTGCAACCGTGCCGATCCGCAGATCGCCTCCTATGTCAAGCGTAGCCTGGGGTGAGGTCGTACCCAGGTTGATCCCCACGTCTCCTGCAGAAGTGACCCTCATCAAGATGTCGCTGGATAAATTCTTTACCGTGAGCTGCGCCTGAACAGATGATATCAGGAAAAGTATCAAACCACAAGAACTCACCAGTTTTCGGATGTACATGGTATATCCCCTTTGCCGTGAATATTAGGTAAAAACCAGTTTGCCCAATCATGAGTGTCATTGTTTTGTGACAAGTGACATATGGTTGGGACCCTTTGCGGGATAAATGCGGTGCGGATGGCACGTAACCCATTGTTGATTTGTAGATTTTTGGGGTTGTTGGCTATCAATTTTCTGGACACAAGAAAAAGGTGCAAACTTTACGCCAAAAATCCGGCCAAGTCATACCCGCCCGTATGGCCTCTTTATAGCATTTAAATTGTGCTTTCACTGGTGTCCGGTTACCGGACACCAAACAAATTAACTATATAATAAACAACAATGATTTCGTAACATTCAATTCAAGTCGATTTTGTTTTTCGATTAACATACACTAGTGTCCGGTTAAAAAAATTTATTTTAAATAAAATAGCCCATAATACTTCTGTTTTTTGTATGTTGATTTAGCACAACCAAAAAAAACAGGAGCTTATGGGCCGTGGCATATTATACAACGATTTATGGACAATTGC
>CAYPUH010000449.1:0-2524 GCA_964413725.1 uncultured Cytophagia bacterium | reverse complement strand
TCGACTTGAATTGAATGTTACGAAATCATTGTTGTTTATTATATAGTTAACTTGGTTGGTGCCCGGTAACCGGACACCAATGATAATCGATAATGGGTCAAAAAGAGGTTTGCCGGGTATAGGCGTGGAAAATTTCATAGACAGCGACCCCAAAGGCTACGGAGACATTCAGAGAATGTTTTATGCCATTCATGGGTATCTCTATTCCCAGATCCGAAAGCCGGACCAGATCATTTTGAACGCCATTGAATTCATGACCGATGATCAGTGCGAGTGGAAAGTGGTAAGACGCTGCTCGATAGGATCGACTATCCGTCGTTTGCTCCAGACAGACGATCTGATAACCTTTCTGCCGTAACCGGGCTGCAATCTCCGTCGCCGATTCATGATAGCTCCATGATACCGACTCTTCCGCCCCAAGACTTGTTTTTCTGATTTCATCTCGCGGCGGAATTCCGGTAATCCCGCAGAGATAAAGGTGCTCCAGACGCACCGCATCGGCAGTCCTGAACAGGGCACCCACATTATGCAAACTGCGAATATTGTCAATAACGAGTGATACTGGAATGACCGTCAACTCTGCTGGTGATGGTTTTTGCGCCTGTAATTCCTCAAAGGTCAATTTACGCGGATTCTGCGGCATGAATGTCATGGTCTCATTTTCTGAAAAGTGTGCGTATCCTGTTACGGATTGAATCCCACATCTTTGTTATAAACGCCCGAAAACGGCTCTCAGGTTCCGGATGGAGCAATTGATTTTTCTTTTCCTGATAACGGGCTGTCTCCTCTTCGTTCATCCCCTCACGCCCCACATTTTCATGAAACTCCATCTCCAGTCTGCCGAGTTCGTCATTGCCCACAGAGACACGCCGAACATGAATATATTTCCATCCCAGCTGTTTGCAGGCTTGTAGACGACGATATCCACTGATCAACTCGTTATGCTCAGACACAACGATGGGATTGATCAGTCCAATATTCTTTATCGATTCCATAAGATCCGTAATATCACCGGCATTTTGTCGGAGACGTTCCTTGATGAGAATTTCTTCAATAGGCAGTTGCATAAAAAGATCCTCTCTGCTGAATGGACGGTTTTTTGTAAACATTCGATTTAGTGGAAGCCGATAATGTCATCAGACTCCCGGATGGAACAATATAATAAAATTTGAAACCATTTCCACCTACAGAACCATTTTTTAACCATCGCAATAGAAATGTTTAGCCAAAAACTGAGGCCAGTCGGATCATAAATTCATTGCCGCGAAGGCAATATGTTCGGCACAATCCCGGCGAGCCAAAACAGCCAGGTTCCCCATGGTCAAACCTGCTTTCTGGCCGTTGCTTTTCTATACAGCGCATTGTAGGTGAGCCGTCGATCTGACCCTTCGTTCTTTTCGACAATTTCCGAGTGGCCAGAAATCGTAAATGCGGATTGACGCATCGCTCTATCAAATACCGTCAGGCTTGGTAAGGAGAGGCAACCGGATGGAAAACCCTCATACAAAAATCCATCGGGAAAACGTCGACGTGGTGAAGGAGAGCCCATAGCAGTACCCGGCATAAATACTGAAACAAGCAGTTCGCCTCCGGGACGTAACACCCGCGAGCTCTCGGACAGGGCGGAATAAAATTCGGATTCAGATTGTGCGTTATGATAAACTCCAAGAGCCACAATCAGGTCAAAAAAGTCAGACTCGAAAGGCTGCAGTCGTATCATATCACCCACCTGAATGCCCTCACAGTGGTTGTGCGGACACGACTCTATGCATCTTTGTTGTGTTTCAGCAACCATTGCGGAGGATCGATCCACAGCCCAGACGTTGAACCCCTTTTGCAGCAGGAATAGGGTATTCCTCCCACCAGCGCACCCCAAATCAAGAACCCTGATATTCCCTGGTTTGGAATACGTTTCAACATGCGTCTGCAGGTGATGGTCGGCAGGACGATTCGCAAATTTTTTGACCTGTTCCAGTTGCTCCCAATGACCGGAATGAACTGTTTTCATCGCAAGAGACCTCTTTATACCTGTGTGCGCTATAGAAACAACAGTGTAGAAAACAAAACCATTTCAGGATTTTTTTAGGCCGTTTTTTTGTTCCTTTTGTTGAAACGCGAGACACAACTTTACGGGACAGGGTAAAATAAATGGGCATTCATTGTGAGGATGAATTATGATAAACATTCTTATCGTCTACAGCAGCGGGTATGGAACGACTCGGGATATTGCCTTTGAAATCGGGAAAATCCTCTCCCAGCATGAAACCTTGAATGTGACTCTAGGGTCTGTGGATGATATAGAACACCTTGGACACTATGACTTTGTGATGATAGGAAGTTCTATTCGGGCCGACAAACTTTTGGCCAATACGAGAGATTTCTTGTCAAGATTTCATCTCGAGTTGGCAACAAAAAAGCTTGCACTCTTTCTGGTCTGTTTGTCCGCAATGACGAAGGAAGGGCAGAAAAAAGTGTACCGTGAATATGTCCCTCAAATTACAGAAACCTATCCCGACATTAAACC
>CAYPUH010000448.1:0-2526 GCA_964413725.1 uncultured Cytophagia bacterium | reverse complement strand
GTTTGAACGATTGTGTCCGGGGATGATCCGGTCCCAGGTGTTGTGTCAGATCCTGAAGGACAGAGCGAGCAAATCGTCTGGCCTTTTCAGGGTTGATGACCTGGAATAGAGCGAGAGTATTTTTATAAAGTGTCAGTGTATACTCTGCATACGGACCGAATGTATTTTGAGCCAAGGGTATGAGTTGATCGAGAATCTGTTCTGCCTTGTTATGGTCCCCCTTTTTGGCGAGCAAAAGGGCGTAATCGTGAAGACAATCTATGGATGTGGGATGTTTTTCTCCATAAGAGCATGAATAGCTCTTGTGAGCGCGCCGATAAAACGGCTCTGCCTGATCAAGATCCTGTTTTTGTTCATACAGCGATGCCATGTTGTGCAAACATTCCGCTGTGGTATAGTGAGTTTCTCCCAGAGTTTTCTCGTATATTGCCAGGACTTTGGTAAACTGTGGCAGAGCGGTATCCAGATGGCCTCGTTCGAGATTTAACGTGGCCAGATTGTGGAGGCATATCGCGGTATGGACATGTTGCACACCATACTGTTTTTCCCAGATCTGCAGGGCTTTGATGTACATGTGTTCAGCGCCTTCATACTCTTTTTGTTGATGCAACAGTCTGCCATAGTTATCCAGACTGTGTGCGGTCTTGATGTGATCCGGTCCCAGTACCCGAATTCTGATGTCCAGAGCCCCTCTTGCCATTTCAGTGGCCTGATCGAGTTTTCCCATCACGCGATAGAGCACGGCCAGATTGTCTATGGCATTGGCTGTCAGATGATGATTTTTACCCACAATCTCGTAATAGATGTCCAGTGCCTGTACATACAATGATTCCGCTTTTTTATAGTCCTTCTTGTAATAGAGACAGATTGCCAGATTGTTGATGCTGTCCGCCGTTTTCCGGTCTGACAACCCGAGCATGCGTTTTCGCAGATCCAGGGCACGTGAAAAAAAGGCTTCTGCAGTCTCGAATTGGCCTGCATTCTGAAAGACCGTAGCCAGGTCGTTGAGATATTCGGCGAGTTGCAGCAAATTCGTGCTGGTGGCTTCCAGATCGGCAAACGATTCGGTGTACACTTGCGTCATGTCGTACCGGTCTCTCAGGTAGACCCAGTATTCGAGCAGTTGGAATTCATCCCGTAGCTTGTATAACTTGTGGGCAAACTCGATATTTCCCAGCGTCTTTTTCAGTCCTTCCCAGTCCTGTGCCTGTGTATATTGCCAGGGCAACTCGTCGATCGTTCTCTCGTCCGGCTCTCTCTGTTCGAAATAGTGAGCCAATTCCAGGTGGACCTGTTTCTTGTCCGCCTCGCTGCTGATATAGCGTTTCTCTACGGCCTGACGGAAATAGTCGTGAAAGAAGGTCAACCGTCCGGAACGGTTGGTCAGGCTGTCCTCAGCCGCCAGATAGAGTGGCGACCAGAGGGCCTGGGGCAGGGGGGCTCCGTCTGTGCCCAGCAACCGGATAAGATCGCTTTCGCTCAATCCGTGCCGTGATGCCCAGATGAAACGAAAGGCGTTTTGCACCAGGTTTGGGATTTCATTGTAATCCTCTTCGAGTCGATGTAGGACTGAGTTTAAAAGAACGGGAATGGAGGTCGTCTGAATGTAGTGATGGAGGCGGTCATTCAGTTTTTCATGAATGCCGAATACGCGCAGTTCGTTTAAAATTATTTTAAGAAATAAGGGGTTCTGCGTCTGCTCGGCCTCGAGCAGCACCTGAAGTTGTTGCTCTGTGAGGGCTTTGCGAAAGATACTCAGATAATCGATGATGAGACGTCGTTTTTCCTCGACAGTGAATGGCTGTACGGTTAGAGAACGCCAGCCTCGTGATTTCAACGCCTCCAGGGTGGGCCCCGGCAGGGTCGATACGATGAGTCGAACGCCATGTGGCATCTCCGGGGGCAACCAGGTCAGGTCGCGGGCGTGATAGCGATCCTCGAGTTGGTTCAGGGCATCCAGGACAAGGATAAACCGACCGTTTGACCCTGCCTTTCTCAGCCAGTCGGGAAACGCTCTGATGATGTCGCTGTCTTTTCGCGGGATCGCGTCTTTTAGATCATATCGGTGTTTGATCTCTGCCATTATCCGTTTGAGCAATTTGACCAGATCGGCGCTGTCGGATGTGCCTCCGATATAGTGGGTCAGAATGAACTCATCGGGGTGGGTATCCCGTCGGGCCTGCGCCCAATTGGCCAACAGTGCTGATTTCCCGTAACCCGACTCACCCAATACCATCAGTGGCCGAGTGTTCGTTTCGACATGCTGGTTCAGGAGATCAAAATCCTCCTGTCTGCCGATATAGACCCGGGCCCGGCTCTGTTCAAATGCCCTGTGAGCCGCGGTCTCGCGCTGCAAGGGGGATAATTCGGAACCGGGTGGATAGTCTCTGTCGATGATATGAAGGAGATCGTTATAAATACGCTCACCCACCGCCCTGGCATTCGTATAGTTTTCAACCACCGGCAGTCCGCTGTCTCTGATCCTGTCCTTGAGCCGGGAAAGGTTTTTCGCCGACTTTTTATCCT
>CAYPUH010000447.1:0-2528 GCA_964413725.1 uncultured Cytophagia bacterium | reverse complement strand
ACGGTCACCGGCCGCTCGGTCCAGATCTCATTCAGAGGATGTCCGGATTCCGGCGGCATATGGAACACCTCGGGCAAAAACTTTTGGCTGTCGGCCAACACATAGATCGGACAGGATCGATCGCGGGCACAGGAGGCCAGCAGTCGGGTACCGATCTTGTTGGTCACCTGAACCTCTGAAAATCGGTCTGCCCCCACCACGATCATCTCTGCCTCGCGTGCGCAAACATCCAGCGCAGCATCCACGACAAGGGTAACAGATATCCCGGCTTCGGCCAACTCTGTGGCCGCCAGACGACCTTCGTTCATGGGGCGGGACTCGGTGAGGATCACATTTAATCTCCTTTGTTTCCCCACTCGACACAACACATCGATGACTTGCCGGCTCCGGCTGTGCGTCGCGACCGTCCGGACAGCAGACAGTCGTTTCGACAGATGACGGTAAAGCCCGTCTCCTGTCACACGGCATTGCCTTTTCACCGACTCCAGCACAGCAGCGAGGGAAGAAGAATCCCGTTCAACAACATGCAACACGGTATTGAACACGTGCACAAACGGCGCCATTCTCGGATAAGCCGACAACCACTGAAACGCCATATCCTCAACATCGTCCAGTGTCAAATCTGACAGCTGAACTCTCTTCCTCACATCCCCGACAGCCTGTTGAACCAATTCAGAAGCGCCATGGATAGTATCGGTTTTCATGGGTTTCTATCTCCTCCATAAAGCGGAACGGTTTATACTGAAACATCACGTCTCCTGACAAACAAAACAAAAATCAGCCGCGCTCGCATTCCGACTCCCCGGACGATTATTTACCCCATGCATCCATATCACCTCCCATGCCGCTGTCTGATCCATGTTGGCGCAAAAAAAAAGCCGGTACCTCCACGAAAGAGATACCGGCCTGGTGGTGGAAGGGTTTTTATTTGATCAACGCCATCTTTTTGGTTGTGGTAAATCCATCCACAAGCACCCGGTAATAATAGACTCCAGAACTGACCTGCAAGCCTCTCTCATCCCGACCATTCCACTCTATGGTATGAAAGCCGGCTTCCTTGACTTGGTCTACCAAAGTCTGAACCAACTGACCATAAATATTGTAGACCTCAAGTGTCACCTTGCCGGGTTTGGGCAACTGATACCGAATTGACGTTGTCGGGTTAAACGGATTTGGATAATTCTGTGACAAACCATATTCCCTGGGCAGAGGAATTTCAGCGACCACAGGGCCATGAGTCGAACGGTTGCCACTGACACTCACATCTTCCAGTTTATAATAAACCTTGCGTCCCGCCACAATCGTGGTATCGGTAAAACTGTACGTGCGGGATGGATCACTTGGAATCAGCTCGCTGTTGATCTTCGTGTACGATCCGTGTTCCGAGGTGCTGCGCAGGATGTTGAATCCTGCATTGCCACGTTCGGAAGACGTTTCCCAGTCCAGAATCGCGCCGTCATAGGTACTCGTCGTGGAAGTGAAACTGGACAATTCCACAGCGGTCACCACATTAAAGGACCACGATTTTGAGGTCTGGGCATCATCCAGATCATAGATCACAACCGTTATGGTATGGACCCCAAAGGGATAGAAGCGGGTGTCCAGACTAAAGGTGTTGCCACTGACGTTCACCGAATTGCCATCCACCATCCACTGGTAGAACACCTGTTCGCCGTCGGGGTCATGAGCGTCTACAGAAAAGTCGTATTGCTGACCCCATTTCACCTTCATATAGCTTTCGGAAGGTGAAAAACTCGAGATCACCGGCGGGCGCGGTACATCCCTGACCATAACACGCACCGTATCCACACCCTTACCACCCGGATTGTCTTCGACGGTAAAGATGGGCATATGAACCCCTGCCTGCGTATAGTCCGGTGTCCAGCAGAAGGTCATCGTATTGGTATTAAACTCGGCTCCCTCGGGCAGGTTGCTGGCACTGATAAACATCTGATCGCCGTCATCATCCCGTGGATTCACCGTTAAACAGAACTGCTGATTCTCATTGATCTCGATCTGATCCGGAAGATCAACGAAATAGGGATAATGATTTTCATCACCCGTGGCACTAAAGTAAACGGGTTCCGGACGTCCGGGTAAATTGGCTGTCGCGATCACCTGATTCGCTACCGCGGTTTCTCCCAATCTCCATTGGGCCTCCGCACGACCATTTTGGTCGGACAGTATCGGCTGCTGTTTGGGCATAATCTCGCCACCACCTTGCAGAACGGTGAAATAGACCGGTCCGTATGGGGCGGGATTGCCATATTGATCACGTACCATGACGATGATGGGATCGAGCAGGAACTTGCCTTTTTCCATACGCTGTAAATTACCCGTGTGCATCTCCATCGTATACGGCACATCCGGACTGCTATAAAGCTCAAAGGTGACACTCTTGGGGACCAGATTGGGTGAGGATGCATTCACCTTGTTGGTACCCGATGAGGTACCCAGTGTATAGTAACAGGTGGCCAGCCCCTGATCGTTCGAGGTGGTACTATAGGAGGTCTGCCCACCCGCAAAGG
>CAYPUH010000446.1:0-2528 GCA_964413725.1 uncultured Cytophagia bacterium | reverse complement strand
CTGACCGGACAAGGTCTCAAATGTTAGCGGTCCAACAAATCGAGTGGCGGCTGGTGTCATGACCACCCGTATCTCGGCGCCCTGTTTGCTCAAGGATCTGAGGAGTTCTGCCGATTTATAGGCAGCGATACCCCCTGTCACACCCAGTACTATGTGTTTGCCGGATAGCATGGATCGACTTATTCGTCGGTGGCCTGTTCGTCCTCAGGACTGAGTAACTTGCCCTCGAGAAGTTCCTGCATAGCGATTGCAGTGGGTTTGGGAAATTTCAAGTACTGGCGTTCGATCATTTCGGTCATTTCCTGCTCTTCCATCAGCGGGTCATCTTCAACCGCTTCGGTTTCGGCATCGAGAATCTTTTTTTGTGCCGAATTAATCTGATCGGCGCGCTTGGCTACCATGACGATGGCTTTGTAGATATTCCCACCCATTTTTTCCAGCTCTTCCAGCGGCAATGTATGAATCATAAATTGACCTCCAAATCCCTTTAATTGACCCGAACGGAACACATCCCAGGTATAATGACACGTTTGATCTCACGACAAACGACTGGATATCAATGCACTTTGGCATAAACAGGTTCATAACCGCCATGCAAATATCTCAATAACATATCGTTATAAAACGCTTTCCTTGACAATCTGTTCCACCTCTTCCACCGTCTTTTCAAGATTTTTGTTGATGACGGTGTAATCGAATTGGGATGCTATATCCATTTCCAGTTGAGCGCGTTGTAGACGTATCCTGACCTCTCTGTCCGATTCTGTATTGCGCCCCCGCAACCGGTCCCGTAAAGCATCCATGTCCGGTGGTTGTATAAAAATCAGGCAGGAAGCGTCGGGAAATATCTTTTTGACTGATAACGCACCATAGACATCGAGATCTAAAAGAACCACCTTGCCCTGTGTCAACCATTGGTCAAGAGGTCCCCGTGGTGTACCATAAAAATGACCATGCACCTCTTCATATTCCACCATTTGGTGCGCATCGACCTGACGTTGAAACGCTTCCGGTGTCACAAACCAATAGTCAGATCCATCGACTTCTCCGCGCCGTTGTGATCGCGTGGTCAGAGAAACGGAATAGGCATAGGGCAGAGTTTTTCGTTCTAGCAAACGACGAATGACCGTGGTCTTTCCCCCGCCAGAGGGTGCAGAAACCACCACCAAAAGTCCGTTTCGCGTTTCACTCAATATTCTGTACCTGCTCGCGTATGCGTTCGATTTCGTTCTTAAGATCCACAATCTCACGTGAGACCTCTGCGAGATTGGTCTTGGAACCAATGGTATTAATTTCGCGATGCATTTCCTGCAAGATAAAATTCAATTTGCGACCCTGGGATTCGACTGCCTGGAGGGAATCGAGGAACTGGTCGCAATGACTGCGAAACCGAACGCACTCTTCGGTGATATCCATACGATCCACGAGCAAGGCCAATTCCATTTCCAGACGTCCCTCGTCCAGGTTTTCAGTGTCCATAAGCTTGTGAACCCGGTCCCGAAGTTTGCTCAAAACCTGTTCGGCGGCACCGTCTGAATCGGTTTCAACCATATCGATCTGATGTAGCAGGGTCTGTATTCGACTTTCCAGATCGTTCTTTAAAGATGCCCCCTCCTCCTCTCGCATATGGACCATCTGATCCAGCGCTTTTTGCAGGCATGATTTGCTCACAGACCACAGATCTTCATCCGTGGTCACCGGCACCGGGGCGGTGACCACTTCCGGCAGGTTTAACACTGCGTTGATATCAATATTGTCGTCAAGATCCAATTCTCTCGACAATTCTCTTGCACTGGCCACAAATTCTTTAGCCAGAACGTGATTCAGAGAAAGTGTGGCGGCACCGCTATCATCTCGAAGTATATTTATCCATACCGACACCCGTCCCCGTTGCAGACGCTTTCCGATAATATCCCGCACCGATTGTTCATATCCGGATATCTGCCGCGGCATCTTGATCACAGTATCGAGAAAACGATTATTCACCGACCGAACCTCAACCTGAATGCTCTTGCCCCCTTGCTCGGTAACGGCGCGTCCAAATCCTGTCATACTGGCTATCATATGATCCTCAGTTCTAAATTTGGATCGATTATCGGTCCGGATGCCATGTACAACAGGCCTTCGCACCTCTATTCTAAAGATTGACCTCAAAAAAATCTATCTTGTATATTACTAATTTATTTTGAATTAGTCAATATATTTCTGGGCCAGAAAACAAAACTCATGTTTTGGCGAAAAGTAAAAAGCTGTGCGGATGTGTATCTTGTACCCCAACAAGCAAAAGGAATGGATACTATTGCGTTCCCCTGATCGATATAAATACACTGCTATTGTGCTATTTAGAAGCGTGGTGATGATATCATACAGGATCATGGCCTCAGATCTCTCGACCCAGCAGTCGTTTCGACCGAATATCTTGGTACCATTTCAGATCTACTCCCGCGCAAAGCGTTCCTCTTCGAGACGTAGTCGTATGGAAACCCGGTGTGTGGATTCAAACTCGTCATGACTGAGAAATGCGTAAT
>CAYPUH010000445.1:0-2545 GCA_964413725.1 uncultured Cytophagia bacterium | reverse complement strand
GACCTGTCGGGACCGGAACCGATTGGCGATTCAAAGTGATCTGTTGGGCGCTGCGGCGCTGGGCATAAACAATGTACTCTGTCTGACCGGTGATTACCAGACATTCGGCGACAATCCCGAAGCCAGGGGGGTTTTTGACCTCGATTCCATCCAGCTCGTTGCCACCGTCGCCAACATGAACAGCGGATATTTACTGTCCGGGACCGAAATGAAAACAGCACCGGACTTTGTCATTGGCGCCGCTGCCAATCCCTTTGCAGAGCCCTTTGAGATGCGCTTGATCCGGCTGTATAAAAAAGTCGAGGCCGGTGCGCATTTCGTTCAAACGCAGCCGGTATTCGATCTGGAGATATTCACCCGATGGATGGATCGGGCCGTCGCCATGGGCCTGCATGATAAAACGGCTATTCTCGCCGGCGTCATGCCGGTGCGATCCGCAAACGCATTGCTCTATATGAAAGAAAATGTGCCCGGCGTCAGGATCCATGATGAAACCATCGAACGCATGAAACAGGCGAACGATCCCAGGGAAGAGGGTGTCAAAATAGCGGTTGAAACGATTCAGACACTCAAAACGATAACAGGCGTCCGGGGTATTCATTTGATGCCGGTGATGTGGGAGAGTATTACGCCGACGATAATCCGGGAAACACGATCGACCTGACAAATGAGGGAGACTGATTATGCAAGACGTCGTTGAACAATTGGCCTCGTGCATTGCCAAAGGGAAAATATCCAGATCCGCCTGGTTTCCGCCTGACATGAAAGATCAGGACGGTGCAGAGGAGATTACGGTGGAAGCGCTCAAAAACGGCGTAAAACCGGATGTGATTCTAAAGGGCTGTATGCTGGGAATGGATAGAGTCGGCAAAGAGTTTAGTGAAAACAAGGCGTTCGTGGCCCACCTGATTATATCCGGCGAAGCCATGAATGCGGTGATGAAACAGATAAAACCCCTGCTCGAATCAGAACCTGTGAAACAAAAAGGCACATTTGTCATCGGAACCGTTGCCGGTGATTTGCATGATATTGGCAAGAATCTGGTGTCCATGATGATCCGCGGGGGTGGCTTTGAGGTGGTCGATCTTGGCATGGATGTGCCAACGAATAAATTTCTGGATGCCATCGAGCAACATCCCGGTTGTTTTGTCGGGCTTTCCGCGTTGCTGACGACAACCATCCCCAATATGGAAAGCAGCGTCAAGGAGATCAAGGAAAACCATCCCGATACCAAAGTACTGATTGGCGGTGCCCCGATTACCCGGGAGTTTTGCACCCGGGTTGGCGCGGATTTCTATTCGCCCAATCCACACGAGGCCGTAGAGTATTTAAACAAAAATGTTTGACAAACCAAAAGGATCAGGATACCATGCAATTTTCTCCCGCCGTTTATGAGCACGCTGCCAGCCTCATCGGCAAGTCCCCCTGGCAGGCGTCACGGGATGGTGACCTGCTGTTTGAGGGTCACAAACAGGCCTTTGAACGGTATCATCACTCACCGGTGGTCGTGGGTGTCGATATCTACAACCTGGAACCCGAAGCGTATGGTGCCACGATCGAAAAGCCGTTGATGAACGGCATTCCCGCCATTACGCATCATCTCTGTTCCTCGATGAAAGAAATCGTGGAACTGCCCCTGTTCGATCCCCAAAGCGCCGGTCGCATTCCCATGGTATTAGACGCGGGAACACGTCTGGCCCGTGCCCTTCCGGACGCGGATGTCCGAATACCGGTCAGCGGACCCTTTTCCATTGCCAGCAATTTGGTGCGTTTTGAATCGCTGTTGCTGGAAACCGTCATGGACCCCACCAGTGTCCTGGACGCGTTGCATCACATTGTCGAGGGCCAGGTGAATTTTTGCCGGGCGATCGTGGATCAGGGACTGGATATTGCCTTTTTTGAATCCGCAGCCACGCCCCCCATGATCCCCCCGCAGGTGTTTCATGACGTTGTGCTCCCGCCATTAAAATCGATAATCGATCAGGCCACAGACATTGTTGGGCATCCGGTGCCCTGTATCATCGGCGGGGATACCACCTCCATCCTTGAATCCATCCTGGAGACGGGGACCGGCTATGTCATCTGTCCCTCAGAGACCGATCAGGACGCCTTTATGCAACAGATGAAACCCCATCCGGATGTGATGGTCAGAATCAATATGAACCCGAATATTTTATCGGAAGGCGAGCTGTCCGCTGTCTATAAAGAAGCCGACAGGGTTGTCGCGTTGGGTCAGGACAGGGAAAAGAGTTGTATCGGCACCGGCGTGCTCCCCTATGAAACCAAACCGGATGTGGTGCTTAAGACAAAAGAGTATATCGCGCAATTGTAGATGTTCCAACGGGTCAAACAAAATGTCGTTCCTGTGGGGACCGGAAATTAAACAATTTGCTTGTTATAATAATGTTCTCCACTGCTGTCCAAAACAATCAAATACATCATTACTGTAAATTGTAAATATTGCATTTAAGCTTTTTAGAGCGAATCTATAAAAACAGTTCGACAAAAAACGATAAAACATAGTGAATCAGAAAAAAAATGATGA
>CAYPUH010000444.1:0-2550 GCA_964413725.1 uncultured Cytophagia bacterium | reverse complement strand
GTTGACAACATGATCGGGGGGATCGAACCAGTGTCCATTTCTTTCAGTATCCAACCAGATATTGACAATACCCGCAGTCGAGACATCGATCTGCAGTTCAGCCGTTTCTCCGGCACGCATACCGCTTAATAAGCGGACACCGTCATCATCATCAAGATTGTGGGTGTCATCCCCTTCCGCCTGATTGCCGGGCAGACCATCGGATTCGGCGTCAATGTGGTCTCCCAGTCTGATCGCCGGATCCATTAGATGGTGCGCTCCATTGTAGACCCTCGAGGTTGCAAAAGTTGGATCCGGTGCATCGCCATAATCGAGATTCCACTCGTATTCGGTGGTCATCAATTCAAAGGCTAGATCCCATCTCGATGCGATGGGATCACCCTCTTCAAAGTCTGTTCCTTTTTGGATGGGTTGATTGAACTGGAGTGTGACCGCATCGTCATTAAAATAGTGCAACCGCGTGGTCCAGCCCCAGGGGTGTTTGAGCTCAACATCTTCCGGATAGATGGCCGAGACACTGAGCCAATAGATTGTCGAGTCGTCTTCCTGGAAAAACCAGTCTTCTTTTGGAATCGACCATTCATAGAGAAAACAGGTTTCCGGATTCTGCATGTGATCCGGATGAAAATCGCAGCGCACCTCGTGTTCATTGACCGCACTGCGCGGGATATATGATTCCCAGATCAGTTTGCCCGGATGGCTATAGTCGCGGACTTCACCGCGGGGTACATCGGTCCAGATGCCGAGATGAAACTCTACCGGTGCGTCTTCAGGAGGACTGGTTTCCTCCCAGTTCTTATAAGACCCCCACCAGCGGATACCGGTCACGGGTTTGGGATTGAAACAGAACCAGTCGTCCGCTGCCAAGTCTGATGAAAAGATTGATAGCTGGTCCCAGCCAAAATAACAGGTGGTGTCGTATCGCATGGGATCGAACAAGGGGAGTTGTGACCACTTTAGGGGCGAGGACTCGGTTTCCTGTTGTGTGTTGCCAAAGTTCGCGGACTGGATCATGTGACCCACGGCAACGGCAATGCTGTGCGTCCCCCCACCTGCGGGATAGGTTTGCGTCCAGCCAGGCTGTTGTTCCTCGCCTACGGAATAGGTGCCGTCCGGCAGATTGTCAAAGTGGTAAAACCCATTGGCATCGGTCTGGACCACGGGATCGCTGCCATCCTGAATGCCGTTACCGTTTTCATCCAGCCAGATTGACCAGTTCTCGAGAGGTGGCTCCGGCGTTGGATTTTGATCCCAATAGCCGTCACCGTCTAGATCGTTCCACTTGTATCCGATCAGAGTGCTGCCATTCGGGATGTTGTCACCATCTTCCTTGACGGTCACCAGATGGTCTTCAACCTCGCCCGAATTATAGTGTCCACCTGGTGACAAGGGATGATGCAAGGCCTGATCACCGTTGATCAATCGAATACGGGCAAATGTCGGACCTGTTTTTGCCTGAGATGGAATATAGATTGTGGGTGCTATTGTCACCTCGAATAGCGTGGTCGAAACAGAATTGTCTACTATAGTGCATCCAATACTTTCATTCGCATCATTCCAGTCACCATCCTGATTCCAATCGATCCAGGCACACACGGACGTTTTTGAGCTTGGAGGTGTCCAGGTATTAAAATAGGCAAGTCCAATATTGCCAGGCACCAAATCGGATGTATACAGGAATCCTTTTTCATCATCTCCCTCTGCATCTTGATCATCCCCCAATGCCTGGGAATGGCGTTGCATGCCGGTTTCTTTGTCCGGGGCATCAGTATAGGTACCGATCCATCCCCCTCCGATTTTGTGTGAGGCCGGGGGATAGGGGATAGGAGCGTCGCCAAAGTCGAGTGTGTCGTCCTCGCTGGCGATATAGACCACATAGTCTTCCACCTCACCGTCGCCGCCAAAGTTGGTGGGCAGGGGTTCATAGTCATCGCCCATAAAGAGACGAACGCGGGCGTATGTCGAGTCTCCGGTCAGCGAGGGCGGCACCGGAACCATGTATGTGAGGGTCTCGGGTGATGAGGAGAGGTTGCGATAGTCATGCACCACGAGTTCGCCGGAATCAAAGGTCTGATTCTGATCATAATCGATCCAGCAGGCGATCTCGACCGTCTGTTGCAGAGGAGCGGAAACCTGGATCTGTACCGAGGCAGGAGAGCCGGCCTGCAGGAGGGGGAATGTCACGCCATCCTCATCATCCGTTCCGTCCTCGTCATCGCCATCTGCCATGGCGGTGGGCTGACCGTCCTGCTCGTCATCGATACTCGTACCCAGACAGAATCCCCGCGTGCGTGAATGATAGGGCCCAAAGTTATAATAGGTCTCATAGGCATCCGGAGCGTCGCCAAAGTCATAGACCTCTTCGGTCTGGGTGATGTCAACCTGATAATCCTCGATTTCTCCCCACCGATGTCCCTGCGGTCCAGGGGGGCCTTCATCTCTCAGGACGGCCCGCATAAAGGTCGTGCCGGCGGTGGCGGACTGGGGGACCGGAAAGCTGAATGAATGGGTTCCATGCGTGGCGGTTTCCTGAATGACCCGTTCGTCGAG
>CAYPUH010000443.1:0-2568 GCA_964413725.1 uncultured Cytophagia bacterium | reverse complement strand
AATTTCCCTTTTTTGTTCCAGGATAAGCCACATTTGGTAGCAAGTATGACCCGGTTTCGTCGTCCTTTGATGGCCCGGCCCACCAGATTCTCGGCATGCCCCAGTCCATAGACAGGGGCTGTATCGATCCAGTTGATTCCCAGCTCGTCGATAGCGGTTTGGAGGGTTCGAATGGCCTCCCGATCGTCCGCGGGACCCCAGCCATAGCGCCATGATCCTGCCAAAGACCAGGTGCCAAGTCCCAAACGGCTGATGAGTGGGCCTTTTTTTCCCAAAGAACACAGCGGCATGTTTGTGTGCAAACCCCTCACAGGGGAGACACCATGGACAGCAAAATGAGCAGGGGAATCGTGGTGAGCAGACCCGCTGCGAGAACCGCACCCACGCCACGCCATGTTGAAAACTGGTTGATCTCGGCGACCGCATGAAAGAGAAGCAACAGCGACCAGATGGCCAGGATCGAATCGACCAACTCACTCAGTGACCACAAAGCGTTGAGTACCGGTTCTCCCGAAACCATGGGCATATCTTTGAGGAACAATTCTCTGCCAAAAAGAATATAGCGTGCAATCCAGAGCGGAAGCGTGGCGGCAAATGGCACCCAGGACCAGGCGATGGCTGCTTTGGTTTCTGCACGTGATGCCTCACCCCCAAACAGGTTGCCCAGCCAGGTGATCAGCCAGCCTCCTATGCTAATGGTGATCAGTCCGCTCAGAGGACCTAAAAGCAGACAAAGAAGAATCAGTTGAGGGACCGGAATCTGCTCGCCCATGGCGCGGCTTGCGGCATTGGTAAGGGTTTGTCCGATACCACCCATAGACATTAACAGCAGCAGATGCAGTCTGGGATTGGTATCCACAACGTGTCTGATGGTTTTACGTGGATGAAGCCACATGCTGGACCAGAGACTAAAGGGAGAATCTAGAGGTTCCATTGTTGTCTGTTGTCACCATTAGAATGAAAAAGAAAACCGTTCAACGCTCTATACAATAAAGCCTCGATCGGATGAGTTAAATGTTTGTCCCGGAGATTTGCATAACCAGGATATCCTTTTCCGTTCATCACCAAACCGCATCCGGTTTGTCATCGCTCACTTTGGTACCTGGTTGCCGGAGAGTGTTCAGGAAACTCCCCGAATAACCCGGTTACCCGCTTTCGAAAATCAACCCACAAAGGATTGGGTGGGTCGGCGTTTTCGATAGGTTCAAGGGTTTGGACCAGTGTATGATAGTACCATTTTTGTTGCGGATAGCCACGCGAGAACCGATCCCATACCTGCATTCCCAGCATTTGGAAATCTCGTTGTATCGTCCACAGATTATGGATCTTGTCGGCATAAATGACCTGTCGTGCCGATGATGAGGCATTTTTTGCCTGTTCGATGAAAGAACGTTTGCGATGCTCCCATGGAAGGGTTTTATCGTGTTCGATGCACTGTGAGACAATATCGGCTATGCTATCTCCAAATCGCGCCCGGATATCGTCGACGCTATAGGGCGTATCTTCCGGGACATCGTGCAACAGTCCGGCGATTATGATCTGTTTCGCTGCACCGTGTTGTTGAAGTCGCATGGCCACCGCGAAGGGGTGTGAAATGTACGGTATATCGCTTTGTTTGCGATTTTGACCGTCATGAGCCAGAGCAGCAAACTCAATCGCTTTGTTCAGCTGATCCATCCTGTTTCCTGAATGTGGCCAAAATGTCGTTTTGAGTGATCATTCCCAGCAGTTTTTTGGGATTATCCCGAGTGACAACCGGAACATAGGTGATATCACTGTTAACTTGGAAAAATGTCAATGCTTCGCCCAGGGTCTGGCCACCGTAAAGGACCAGTGGGACGGGTTTCACCATGTCTTTTGCCACGATCAAATTGGCCAGTGATTTATCAAAGAGAATATCGCGAATATCCTGATAGTCGATGACGCCGATAAAGTTGTCATTCTGGTCGGTTACGGGGAACCGGTCGTATTTGCTGTGAGAGATGCGGTGTAGCAAGTTGTTGAACCGGGTGTCTTCCCGAATGGTTTCTACATTTTTTCGCATGACGTGTTTTACAAAAATGTCTGTAGGACTTTTGACCTTATGTCCCACGGGGATATCGAGAGCCATGCGAAAGTGTTCCACCACATGGTGAAATCCCTCAAAGGTCGTTTCTCGGGCTCGTTTGGCGAGCAAGGTCAGCAGTGGAACTTCTCCTGCTTGAATCAATCCTCTGCGGACCGTCAACGGGCCGATCAATTCGAACAAGACCACGGAACCGAGGATGAGAGGTTCGATGAGGTAACCACCTTGCGGCCAGCTGATCTTGAGGGAGTAGGCCAATCCTATGGTAACCCCTGCCTGAGCCAGCAATGTTTGTCCGACGTTGCGTTGACTGTTGCGATCCAGGCCCGCCCAGCGGGCCCCCAAAGCGCTACCCATCAGCTTTCCTATCGTTCGTGTACCCACATATGCCAGACCCAGAATTCCCAGATGCGCGAGGGCCTTAATATGTAAACCCGCACCAGCAATGACAAAGAAAATCACATAAAAAGGATAGTCGACGCGATGCGCAGCTTCAAAGATGT
>CAYPUH010000442.1:0-2582 GCA_964413725.1 uncultured Cytophagia bacterium | reverse complement strand
ACCCAGAAAATATTTTTGAAAGTATTCTAAAAAAAATAATTGAATATTTTTCAAATTGCATAAACCAATGGGAGGTTATATGACAGGTAACATACCAGTATTAGTGGTAGAAAGCCAGAATCTCGCCCAGGCCTGGGAAAATTCTCTGATACAACTCCATCAGCAAGGATGCTCGATAAAAACCGAATATGACAAAGAGGAGGATCCACCCAGTAAAGACTGCTCGATGACCATAATCATCCACGATCCCCTTTCGGAACCGATGATTCACAAGGATTTTCCCGGTGGACTTGAGGATCTTCAAGAGTATGTGATGGAGGTGATCGAAGGTATCAAGGATCACTGTGTGCGGTCATCAGCCGATGACTCGGAAGATACTCGCTGGGAGTACACCTATCACCAAAGACTCTTTGCCTACACCGTTCCCGGCTTCGATTCGGTCTACGATCAAATCGAACTGCTGTCCTCCAAACTGGCCAAAACACCCTACTCCAGACGAGCCCAGGCCATCACATGGAAGGTGTGGGAAGACAATTTTTGCTATGATCCGGCCTGCCTGCAGAGTGTCTGGTGTCGGTTGCTACCGGGTGACAAAGATGAATGGGTATTGAATACCAATGTTCGTTTCCGTTCCAACGATGCCTACAAGGCTGCATTCATGAATATGTTTGCCCTGATTCAGCTGCAAAAAACCATCGCTCACCGGATCGCTGAAGAATCGGGAAAGCGGGTCAGTGTGGGCCGGTACGTCCATCAGGCCGACAGTTACCATCTCTATGGCAGTTATTTCCAGGAATTCGAATCGCGCTTTCTGAAAAATCTGGAATCGCGTTCGTTTGAGGACCGAACCTTTACCTATCGGGATATGAAACCCATCATGGAGGAAGCCATTCCGTCCATTCGTGAAAAAGCGACCCGAATGGGTCGCCAATCCGACAGGTGATACCATCGCTGGTTTTGTTTCAATGGTGGAGATTAATCGTCGGTCAGACAAGCGACCTTTAGTACACCAATGACCGGAATGAAGGCACACGATGGAAGGTGATGATATTGGCATCGTGCGGATTCAGCGCATCCTCATCCCCGGAACGACTGACGACGAGCAAATCTTCACCCTGAATGGCCAGTGACGCATAGTGACGGGATGCCTTTTCCTCGGGTCCGGCGGCGATGAGACCGGCAAAACACCAATCGATCATATTTTTACTAAAATAGAGCGCCAATCGTCGGCGTTCATTATCCGGCAAATTGTACCGACCTTCAGGCATGTCTTCAGGGCGGATCATACTGTCGGTTGCCTGGGTGGATGCCAGCCAATACCGTTTTGTCAGTTTATCATAGACCACATAGAATTTCATTTGCCCGCCCGGAAACGGCGTATACAACAAAATCTTTCCCGATGGCACTGTCTCCAGATGGGTGGTCATTCTGCCATCCGGGTGCTCGATCACTTTAACCAAAGCGGCAAAGCCCGTTCTGCCCGTATGGGTCCGCATGAACAGATGAAACGTATGCCCCGTGGTGTCGGTCCAAATATGGGTGGGATCGGTAAACTGAACCACATTTCCTTCCGTCCATCCGATGGGAGCCATGGCCCGGGTGGGCGTCACCCAATGCGTCGCATCCGAATACGACTCGAAAAACGGAATTCCAAAAAATTCCAGCTGATCCGGAGTCACCACATCTTCAAATACCAGAGACGATGCAAACGTCCAGTTTTCCTCTCGAGTCAGATCCTCTGCACAGGAACCCCGCAACAAAACCGGAGCGATATCACCGACCCGCCAGCAATCCGTTAGACCCCGGTCATAACGGCGTTCCATGACCAGATAGACCGAACCATCGGCCTTCCAGACATTGCAACTCCCTCCGGTCCAGGTCTCACCCTGGGTCAGGGCGTGCACAGCAGACCAAGACTCCCCGCCATCCTTCGAGGCCATAATCATCAAATCATCACAATGACCGAAGACGTAAATCGTCGAATCGGCAACAAAGGAACGGGCATGACAAAAAGGGTAGGCGGTTTTAAACGTCCAGGTCTTGCCCTGATCATCAGAGATATATACCCGCCCCTGAAATTGCATAGTCCCCAATCTCGTCCCTTTGGGACCGGAAATCTTGTTCATCCCGGGTCCCCATGCATCCAGGGTTGCCATCAGTCGACCTGAGGGCAACACAGTGATGCCAGGGGATCCCAAATAGACACTGTCCGGATCTTCAGATCTTTCAATAACCACATGGTCCTGAGCAAGGGCATGGATGCTCTGAGGTAAATCCGGGTGTTGACAAGAAAGCCAAAAGGTACCAACAATCACAGCCAAAACCGGTATTCCTAAAATGAATCGCATGTTTTTCTTCATAGTGTCTCCTCTCTCTAGCCCACGAATGGGATCACCTACAAAAATAGCTGAGACCCTTGTTGTCGAATGGTCGCTGGATTTTTGGGTCATTACTTTTTGATCACGGCGCGCCATCCGGATCGGGACACCATGGTGGGTCAAAAAATCCGGATCACCGCACCGGCGTTTTCGGTGAGATAAAATGCGTCAGAATCAAGTTTTTAATAACCAGAGGTACTGTTG
>CAYPUH010000441.1:1306-2589 GCA_964413725.1 uncultured Cytophagia bacterium | reverse complement strand
GTTCAAGGCCGGTCCCACGATATCGACACGCCATCGATAGCGCCGGTCCCATCTAAGAGGATCCAGATCAGATCCATCGTCCCAGTTGAACACGATACTCTCGTCTGTCCCCTCGTAGCTGGACGGCACCCGGCTGATCCAAATGGCCTCCTGAGTGACGTCATCAAACAATTTAATGATATACCGATCCGGAGGGGTGCCCTGGATTTGCCAGTAAAAAAGCAGTGAATCCTGCAGCGATATGGACAGATTGATTGCTTTTTCCACCAACATATAATCCAGCGTATCGGAGGGCGGACTGGTCAGCGCACCACTGATATGGGTCACACAATAGGCGTATCGTTTGTACAAGGAGACTTGATCGTCCACATAACTCGTATCCGGCGCCTTTATTTCGGCCAGGCGGGTGAACCTCTCTTCATCTTCTGCCCGGCGATATAGCTGGTACCGGGACCGCTCCCTGGCTGTCCGCCATACCACCTCTATGGCATTATGTCCCGGAATCGCATCAAGGCCGGCCTCATGTACAGCCATATCATCCGGTGGAGGCAACAAAACAGGTGCTTCCAGCTGATCTTCCGGCTCGGTGGGCTGAGGATCACATCCCGTACCCAACAGAACGATCACTCCCAGAACCATGATGAGGTTGGATTTTACACGATTCATCAATCGCTTCCTTTATCTTTTGAAGAAAGGTGAATCCGGCAACTGATTCTGTGGGTCTGATCCATTTCCAGAGTCACGAAGGCATAATCCACATCCACTTTCCACACGCGCAATCCGACACCCCCAGTCAATCCATTGCCGTTATGCCCGAACCGCAGGGCAAACCGTCGTGCAGACCATTCAAGTCCCAGCACATGATGCCGATCATATTTCTTGTACAGCGTCCAGAAAAACTGCAACCGGCTCTCCTGCCAGGGGATTCGATGACTGTATGCCGCTCCCAGTCGATGGGTGGGTCGAATCCGGTCTTCATGCCGGGTGCTCCATACCACGGTGGTTTTGGTGATATCGAGTCCGGAATATCCCAACACCACCTCGCCCAGAAACCGGCGTCCCAACAGTCGTCCCAGATTGAATTTGAACTGTGTACCGATATCAAGGCCCAATCCCGACGCCGTGGAGGTGTGCAATGACTGACGAATCACTTTCACATTGACTCCCATGGGCCACTGTATGGGAAGGTCGATAAAGAGCCAGCCCAGTGGGATGTCTGCCGTCCACAGCTTGGAAAATGAAAAATAGACCACATCTTCCACATCCTGAAAAACGCCTTCCGG
>CAYPUH010000441.1:0-1206 GCA_964413725.1 uncultured Cytophagia bacterium | reverse complement strand
CCGCCCAGGGCCAACGCCCTGGCATTCACTCCCAGCTCCATGGAGGCACCGGCATAGCGGTATTCCTGGGCTCGGAGCAACGTCCCGGCACTCATCAGGACAAAACTGATAGATAGCAAAAGCAGACTCAAACCACGCATAGGAATTCTCTATAAAATCCGGGCAATTTTGCCCGTCTGGGTATGAGTTTCATTACCGAATTTGGCCTTTATTTTATAAAAATACACCCCATTGGCCACCGAAAAACCTTCGTCATCTGTACCGTCCCACACCACCTCATGATAATCCGCTCCGAAAGGGTTGGGATCGGTGGACTCGAGTCGCGGATCCAGATGACGGATCAATCGGCCCGACGCGGTATAGATCCGGATGCTCAGCTCATCACAGGGTTGAGACAGGATATAGGAAAAAACCGTTTCCACCTCAAAGGGATTGGGATAGGTTCCCAACATCTGAATGGAAAACGCCTCAGCCACCTCGACCACGAGTTCCTGCACGGGTGACGCATTTCCGTAGCAGTCCCGAGCCCGAACCGCAAAGGTATGCTGACCCGGATCGAGTTCAGGTTGAAAATCCATCTGGATCCGGTTGCCATCGTCCACGCTGTCCGGTACGGAAAGCTGATCCTCTTCTATGGTCTGGCCGTCGAGTGAGACACTGAGCCCGGAACGCAGATCGACACCATTTTCATCCTGTATAATAAAAGACACCCGGGGTGTCGGTGACACCAGGGTACGATCCACATGCATCCGTCCATCGAGTATGACCTCCAGTCTCGGATCACGGGAATCCCGCCCCTGTAACACTGTAAAGGTCCCGCCGTCCGCCACCCGGATTACGAGTCGATTTTGCTTCCGTTCGGAAGGCTGTCGGATCCACTTTGCCGAGCCCGCATGCCACTGAAACACGTCCACACTGCTGTCCGCTAACGCCGGGGGCAGCGTCAGTTCCATCGTGACCGGCTCTACCCAGAGCCGGGGATTGGACAGACTCACTTTATAGGCCGACAGGCTGCAGGACTCAAAGGCGGGTTGTTCATGGATCAGGGGTTCGGCACGGGCGCTAACAGACAGAATCCCCGTTTCGCCAATGCTGCCCTCCGGACAGGTCAGAGTGAATGCCGAATCCACCGTCCAGATCCGTGTCGTCTCTTCTCCCCATTTCATGCCCACACCCGGAATCAAATTGACACTCGCAAGATCCAGG
>CAYPUH010000440.1:0-2593 GCA_964413725.1 uncultured Cytophagia bacterium | reverse complement strand
GTATTGCATGCTATGCGGAAAGACTCCCTTGTCGATCATATATTGCATGTTCCAGACCCCGAGAACATCGGCTTTGCACTCTTCGACAACAGAATAGAGTTCTTTGAGTTCGCGTGCAACGGTTGTTGGGGTGCCATCTTCGAGAATGATATTCCCAGGTCCCAGTCCATGACTCATTTCATGCATCAGAACGTGATTGAAATAGGCGTCAAATGAGACCTTGGCAAGAGGTTTCTCGTCCAGAATGGTGTTGACGATGGGAATCCAGCATTTGTCAAACTTGGCACGGGCGACGTTTTTCAGCATGACCTTTTTGGATCCCTTGGCTTCCCGAACCCGCTCGTCGTTGGGCAGGTTAAATGCCGTGGTCTGGATCCCGGCTTTGGTGTCTCCAGCGGAAAAGATTTCCTGTACCACTTTGATGGGAGAAGAGGAGCCACGGTCGAAATTTTTGTGTTTGTCCGGAATGGGCAGATGATCCTCCATCTCTCTCAGATATCCGGAAACAGTTGCCAGTTTCTGGCTTTCTTCATGATCGACCATGCAGATAAAGGCTTCATAGGCGGCTTTGTAGTTAAACAGCTTGTCCTCATAGACCTCATACGGTCCGATCACCACCTCGAGGTCGCCTGCCAGATCCATCCAGGCCATATCACTTTCAAAATAATCATCCGTCAAAAAGGCTTCGGCGCGGAGTTCTAGATAGGTTTCAAGTGTCGGATCTTCACACGCCTCTGCGGCGTCCTTGAGCTTGTCAGCCACATCCTGTACCTTGTAGCGATAGAACTCGTTATAATAAACCGGGGTGAGATCGCCTTCGACCCGTGTAATCGCTGTAAAGGTTCCGGTATAGAGCTCTTCCAGTTCGGGATATTCTTTTACGGCATTCTGGAATTCTTTCTTGGTCATATCTTCGGGATAGAAACCGGCACCTGCAGGTTTTTCCTCTCCGGTGACAAAGGGTTTGTCTTCTTCGAGCCGGTTCCAGGGACCGAACATAATGGTAAACAGGTCCACATACGCCTGATTGTCCGGGTGATCGGATGCCTTTAATGCCTCCAGCAGTTCCGGGTTTTCGCGATTGACCTGGATCAGAAACAGGTCATCGATGATTTCCGAGGCCTCGATCAACAGGGCGGCTACCTTTTTATCCGACTCTGAGAGTGTAGACAGGTCACATTCCAACTTGACTGGAGCGAGTTTATCCAGTTCTCCTTTTACATACTCGGCCGGAGCTCGTTTCGAGACCGTTTTGCGGCCACATCCGGTCCAGACCAGGCCGACCATGAGAATGATTAAAACAGGGACAAAAAAACGCATAACAGGTCCTTTCATCTGATTAGTCAACAGTCCCGGGTGATTTGCTTTTTAATGCACCCCTGCGGAATATAAAGAATTTTATGCCCTTGTAAAAGAAAAAATAAAATAAGAGTTCCGTAAACGCGACGAGAATCCGAATCATGTTTCTATCGATGGGTAAGCATGCGTTTCTATTGGCAGGGTCTTTTAAAATGGCTGCCCGAGTTACGGGATCGGGACTTTTGCCTGTCTATAACGTGGTGTTCAGGGTGAACACAAAATGACGAATGGGCAGTAGAGAACGTTCCACCGAGGTGTGATTATGATTCAGGGCATTTTTGACTGCGAGCTTGATTTCAATGTCTCCCATACGGGTGCTTGTCCATAGATCCAGAACCTTTTGTGCCACCCGGTCATCATCGGGATAGAGTTTGACCGCTTTGCGATCCAACGCGGCCACGTAACGACCGTTGATCCCTGCCCGGAAAGGTCCGGGTGCCCAGGTTACCGACATCGTGGCAAGGTGTTTCGGACGATACGCTAGGGGAGAGTGGAAGGACAGATCGCGGGGATTCATGCCGGTATAACCGGCCTGCAGGCGGATACGGTTATGAAACATCGAGCTGGTCAGATGGCATTCAAAGCCGGTGATACGCGCACGGGTCAGATTGACAAACTGAATGGTCTGGTTGGCGTCGGGTTGGGGTTCGATGAGATCCCAGTATTCGCTTTGAAACAGGGCCAGGTCGAGATAAAGAGCCGGGCCAACGGTCAGCAGAGTACCGATCTCATGAGACCACGCGGTCTCTGATTTGAGGTCCGGGTTCGGTACCAAGCGCAATCCCGAATAGATGGAATCGGAGAATCGTTCTGACAGACTGGGTGCCCGGAACCCCCGTCCTGATGAAGTGCGCAACCGGATCGCAGGGTTGATGTGCCAGACGACCCCAATTTTAGGACTCCACTTTGAGTCTGTAAACCCGTCCTCAAGGTGATGATAATCAAAGCGTGCGCCCGCCGTGATCGCAAAATCGCCGATTTGACCTTCATTTTGCACATAAGCCGACAGGATGTATTGATTGTGATGGCCAACCAGATCCGAATCCACAAGATCCAGGGTTTCCTCGGTCCCGAAGACCAGCGAGTTGTGATCCGCCCACTGCAGATCTCCCTGAAGTTCAAGTCCGTATCGCTGCGCCGTGGAGGCGCTGATATTGTCGTGAAAAAAATTCTTCCAGTAATTTCGGAAATAGGACAATCGGGTATTGATACCCAGCCGGTCTCCAGCGGTGGT
>CAYPUH010000439.1:1066-2657 GCA_964413725.1 uncultured Cytophagia bacterium | reverse complement strand
ACAATTCTTATATCCTTCAATCGATGGAACAAGAGTTGACTCACGCCGTGATATCTTGCTAAATCAATTATGTATAGCCATTGCTCCGAGGTTATGTCATTCAGTGCAACGGTTTGACACCCATTCTCCGAAAGGCATTTGATAAATATGCGGTCATCCGGAGCCAGGTAACTAAATCGGTTGGGAAATGTATTTATGGCTTTAGCCATTATCCGGCAGTTGTTTCCATACGGTCACTCGATCGAATACCGTCCCTGAATCTCACAATCTGATCAGCCCGGGCTTTCGTAACCTCGCAAAAATATTCAATAGGCATATCCATTTGCCCGGTTTCCAAGAATGCTCTTGCGGGGCACCACTGGCATAAGTTAATCAATTGACAGGTCCCGCAATGTGCCATGTACTCAGATCGATCCGATCTCAACCCCCATAACTCCGGAACGAGACGATGCCACGCATCATAAAGCCCCCCACTTCTTAAGCTAACTAGCCAATCTGGGTGGCAAAGCGTGGCACAAGGTCTGAACACGCCATCCGGGCTGATACAAAATGTCTCTTTGCCGATTCCACACATGAACAGCCGGTTTTCCGGATTATCCATCTCCTCGGAAGCGATATAGCGCCCACAGTCTTCCGTCAAAATATTGAAGCGCTCGTCATCAGCCCTTTCAAGCTCGCTGATTTCCGCGGCACTTAGCCGTTCACCTCGAATTTCTTGGTTTCTCAAGGGGTTTCCATCGTATCTCAAGTGTATTAGCGGATCGAACCGGAAAAAATCCTTTGTCCGTTCACGGCAGAACCGACTGATTTCCCCCATCTCTTCCAGATTCGATTTTAAAGCAACCGCCTTTAACCGAACGCCGATACCGGCGGCATGAAGCTTCTCCAGCCCCTTCCGGAATGCGGCATAGCTTCCTTTTTTCCGGGTTACCCGCTCATAGGTTTTCTCCGTTGCACCGTACACCGTCACTTCGATAGCATTGGGGGGATACTTCTGAAATAGTCGAACATGTCGTTCGGTAATAAGAGTTGCATTGGTAAAAAGGGTGATCAGAAGGCCCTTTTTTTTAAGTTTCAGATATACAGACTCAAAGTCACTTCTAAGCAGCGGCTCCCCACCGGTCAGCAGACAGCCGACGGCACCCATCGCCACCGCCTCATCCACGATCCACTCGATCTCTGCCAAGTCCAACTCTTTGGATCGGGCATTCTGGTCGCCGGGCGGCAAATTGATATAGCAATGAGCGCAGTTGATGTTACATCGCGCTGTAATTTCCAGCTCAAATGACGTGACCGCATGCGCCATCCGCATTTTTTGCCATATCGGATGTGATCGTATGGGCCGGGTGCGGGTCCAACCGGGGTGGCTCAGCTTAATCCGTTCCATACATCCGTAACGCGGAACATTGCCTTTTAATTATCGATAAAAGCCGTCGCATGAAAGTCAAAATCTCCCATCGACTCAATAAAGCTATGATTCGCCCACTGGGACCGAGCCCCAGAAAAACCAACCGGCCATTCCGTTCAACACGGATGACCCTTCCGATCATCTCTTCATGACGGATCAACCCATCCACAAATGGCCGATTGT
>CAYPUH010000439.1:0-1056 GCA_964413725.1 uncultured Cytophagia bacterium | reverse complement strand
AGCCAGCATCGCCAGCGGCCACGGCGCGATGGATTGCCATGCATTTGCCGTCCGGATTAAGAAAACCAATGACGTCACCAATTACGGTCCGCCGGAGGTTAACTGGCACTAGCGTTAGGATATCACCATCCTTTATAAAAGGATCCATGCTACGCCCGCTAGCCCTAAAACGGAACGACGCCTTTCGGTCAAACACTGCATTGATCAGCTCAATCAACGCTGCTCCCGAAAGACGCCGCTCCACATTCCATCGGCAATAATCCACGGAACTAAGGATCCGCTTCCTGGATACAAATGATCCCTCGGCTTAAAAGCTCTTTGGTCAATCCCAGAACATCCGTTTCAATTTCTCCCCCAGGCGCGTCATACTCATCCCGCAGCTTCTCAATGATCTCTTTCAACGTCCGGTGGCCGTCAAACCGTGACCATATATCCCGTCCTATATCGTTAAGGGTGTAAAGCGTACCTTCCAAGTCCCCTACCCCGGATGTAAGCGGAACGATAATCAATTCATTTTCAATATCCCGTGCGACCACATCCTTGGACGGTATATAAACAGCTTTTGCATCCACCTCCATGATAAGTCCCTCCGACGCGCACTTGAATGAGAATCACTCTGATTCGCTATGATTACCAATTCTTTCTATGTGCCTACGGATGGGTTATCTAAACACGGCCCCACATTAATGACGATGCATTCCCCCGTTGCTCCCGGACCATCCACCGCAGGCACCTTACATGTTTGAAGAACCATCTCGGCGGGTCTGCTCTTAGCCAACACGATCAATTCAGGACGTTCCCATTTCTTCTTCATTTCAATGCCTCCTTTTTGTAATGAAAAGACGGTTTACTGATTGAATTATGAATTCCCAGCGGCTATTTCTTCGTAATCGCTCAACTCACCGGGATATCAATCGATCAACGCGGCGCTTTCCATCAATGATCCGCCACGCCTGTTCGTCTTGGTCAAGCAAGCCAAGATACCGCGCGGATTCATGAGCGACTTCGCAATGATAGTCCACGGGGGTGTCCAAGCTCCCATGTTCCGTCCAGGAT
>CAYPUH010000438.1:799-2682 GCA_964413725.1 uncultured Cytophagia bacterium | reverse complement strand
AAACGCGAACATAGATGCTTATCTGAGCGGGACAAATCCAAGAAACCAACCGAATGTGGTTGTGATTCTGGCGGATGATCTAGGGTTTACGGATTTAGGCGCGTATGGAAGTGAAATCAGCACACCCAATATTGATCGATTGGCAGATAGAGGCGTAAAGTTCTCCAACTATCATACCTCTGCCAGCTGTGCGCCTTCACGGGCGATGCTGCTGACCGGCGTTGACAACCATCTGGCTGGTCTTGCCGGTATCCCGGAATCAATCCCGCCAGAACAGGCTGGGGATGAGAATTACCAAGGTGTTCTGAGCAATAATGTGGCGACCGTGGCTTCCATCCTAAATGAAGAAGGTTATCACACCTATATGTCAGGAAAATGGCACTTGGGTAAAACAGAGGATAAATTACCCTACAATAGAGGTTTTGAACGCACCCTTTCCATGGCGGACACCGGTGCTGATAATTGGGAACACAGACCCTACTTACCGATGTATGATCATGCCCATTGGACACGCGACGGGGAAGAGGTCCAGTTGGAGGAACCCTTTTATTCCTCAGAGTTGTTGGTGGATGAAATGATCGGCTTCATCGATTCGAACCTTGATGACGGGCAGCCCTTCTTTTCCTATGTTTCTTTCCTTGCAGTCCATGTTCCGGTGCAAGCGCCCAAAGAATATACGGATATGTATATGGAAACCTATGTGGATGGTTGGGAGGCACTCCGTGATTCCCGCCATGCTGCAGCCATCGATATCGGATTGGTCCCGGATAGTGATCGGGTGACGCATGATTTTGTTGACGATTGGGCCTCTTTAAGTGAAGAGGAACAACGCTTTGAAGCAAAAAGGATGGCGTTCTATGCGGGCATGGTGACTGCGATGGATGATCATGTCGGCCGTTTGATCAACTATCTGGAAGAACAAGGGGAACTTGATAACACCCTCTTTATTGTCATGTCAGATAACGGTGCGGAATACAATGAATTGACGCCGGGCACGATAGATAGAATGGGATATACCCATGACTATGAGGATCTTGGTGAAATCGGCAGCACCAATTACATTGGTATGAACTTCGCCAATGCGGCTGTTTCACCGCTGAGTTTTTTCAAGTTTTATGCCGGTGAGGGAGGGCTGCGGGTACCCCTCATTATCGCTGGTCCCGGTATAGATAAGCAAGCAGACTTCAATAATGCTTTTGCCTATGTTACCGACATTGCACCGACCATTCTGGCGATGGCCGGCATAGAGCAACCTCAAGGGCGTTTCGGTGGTAGAGAGATCGAACCGATGACAGGAAAAGACCTGTCACCGATTTTGGATGGTACCACTGATCAAATATACCAAGCGGGTGATTATATTGGTTATGAAGTCGCTGGCAATCTGGCGCTATTTAATGATGGATATAAACTCATACTCAACCGAGGGCCATTGGGCGACAGCGAATACTATCTGTTTGATTTCGTCAACGATCCAGGAGAAACCAAAGACCTAAAGGCAGAAAACCCAGTTCAGTTTCAGCACATGCTGAATCTCTATCAGCAATATGCTGAGGAAAACGGTGTGCTTCCTGTACCAGACCACTATTCCCAGGATATGGAAATCGCATTGAAAATGGTTCAAAAACAACGCGGTGACGAAATCATTATCTATATATTGGTAGGCATCACCATGGTTGTGTTTGCGCTATTTGGCTGGCAAAGAAAAAAATTCATGGATAAGAGTCCGAAGTAAGGTTGAAGAAGAATAATGTATGGATAACTTCCACCTGATGGCAAAACCTGCAGGCCCTGCCTGTAACCTTAATTGTACTTACTGTTTCTATCTGGAAAAGAAGAATCTTTTCGAAGCCGCTACAACCTTTATGAGTGATCAGGTCTTGGAA
>CAYPUH010000438.1:0-789 GCA_964413725.1 uncultured Cytophagia bacterium | reverse complement strand
ATACTGAGAAATATATTCGCTCTCAAAAAGGACCGACGGTTGAATTCACCTGGCAAGGGGGAGAGCCCACCCTTGCCAGGTTGGATTTTTTTCGAAGAGCGATCCAGTATCAGAGAAAATTCAGGGGCAACAAACAGATAAGTAATAGTCTGCAGACAAATGGCACGTTAATCAATGAAAAGTGGTGCCGTTTCCTGGCCAAGCATAATTTCCTGGTCGGGATCAGTCTCGACGGTCCTGCAGATTTCCATAACCATTATCGGAAAAACAATGGCGGAAAAGCCACCTTCCACAAGGTTGAAAGGTCCATAAGACTCTTACAGAAGCATAAGGTGGACTTTAATGTTCTGACTACCGTAAATGACATGAATTCTCGGGAGCCTGTGCAGATTTATGACTACTATTTATGGACCGGTATCCAATTCGTCCAATTTATCCCTATTGTGGAAAGGACAGCGGGAGAACAGTCCAGCGCTCTTGGACTGAACCTGGCTTCTCCAGAGGATACCCCACCAGAAAGCCAGGTAACGGACTGGTCAGTGGATCCGGAACAGTACGCTGAATTCCTGATCACCATATTTGATAGCTGGGTTCGCAACGATATCGGCCGCATCTATATCATGAATTTTGAATGGGCTTTGAGCGCCGCGATCAACGGTGTTTCTGGCACATGTCACCATGCTCAAAGATGCGGTACCGCCGGCGTTATTGAACATAACGGCGACATCTATTCATGTGACCACTTTGTATACCCATCATATCGGCTTGGGAATATTTTTGACGATGATC
>CAYPUH010000437.1:0-2685 GCA_964413725.1 uncultured Cytophagia bacterium | reverse complement strand
ATAGCACAGGCGAACACAGAGATTGGCCCAACCCCGTAGGGGTGGCATAGTCTGTTGCTTTATACCACTCCTTCGGGGTTATACCGTGGTCGGGACTGTTCACCGTGTATCCTGCTGTGCAGCCGTCAACCACAATGCATAGTCATCCGCATCCACATCGGCGTCGAGGTCGAAATCTGCGATACAATATCCTGTCTGGTTGATCTGATTGAAATAGAGCACATAATCTCGTGTCGTAATTCGGCCATCATGGTTTACCTCGCCGGCTGCCAGGGCCCAGGTGCCGGGATCCAGTTCCACTAAGCCTCTGTTGTTCAACGCCCGGGATCGGGCGGCGGTGAAATCCCATATGTCGCTTTCAAGCGACACCTCTTTAGTTGTCGACGTGGTCACCGGCAGATGATTGCGGTGCTTGATGGTGATATAATAGTGGCCCGGCTCCACATCGGCGGCAACACCCTCTGTGCCATCCCTGTCGAGCAATTCACCTTCTGCTGACACAAAGGCACTCGATTCCCATACCGGATTCGATCCCGGTGCGGAGCAAAGTTGAACAAAGACCCAGTCGGTGACAACCGAGAGGGGGGTTGCTGTGGTCTGTTGTGGATCCCATCCCAGCGCATAATAGGGTGTTTGCGTTACCGATTGATTTTGAACGAGTCCGGACCTCATTTTCCAACTCGATCCATCCTGATACGCCGGTCCCTGGAGATAGAGGCGGGCCCGAATCTGCGGTAAGGTACGTGGACCGTAGTGGGGCAACGCCGTATCGCGTTCGTACGCTCCAAGATCGGGGGCACTCCCTATATAGCCATCATTGATGTTGGGCAACACCACTCCGGCATCCACTGCATTGCATCCTGCCTTGAGGGTCATCGTCTGCAGGGGTGCCAGACTGGGAGGTTGGGGCACGTTAAACGATTCAAAAATCAGGTTTTTTTGTACATGGATGCCATTGGGCTCGAGGCCGGTGGCATTTTGAAATGCCTGCAGCGTGGTATAGCGGGTATTCTGCCATTTAAAGGCAAACGAGTTGTTGTTCCAGTCAAATCCATCATAATCCAGATGGGTGCGCCAATCCGGGGTAGTCGAGGCATCCGTGTCTTCCCATACATAGCGATCGCTGACAGAGATCCACAGGTTATTGTTGGACTGAAGGGCGACCAGCTTGCCTGTGTTCGCCGCCACCACACCGGACCAACTGACAAAGGTGTTGTGGGCCAGCAGGGCCCGGTCGACATTGTCCCGAAGTTTGATCGCATCCTCGTTGGCGACGATCACCTGATTGCGGATCACGTACCAGGGTGCGCCATAGGTATGACCGCTCAGGTTTTGAAAACTGATGCCATTGTTATAGGCGTTGGTAATGCGATTCTCCCAGGCCCGGACATTGGCCAGACCAAAGTCCAGTTCGATGCCGTCGTCCGAGACCTCAAAGATATCATTGTTGGCGATATCACAGTTTCGTCCCGGATAGGATATGCCGTCGGCTGTGTTTGATATGGAATTAAACGCCACCACATGTCCGCTGGTGTGTTCCAGTTCGATACCTTCGCCGCTCATGGCCCCCGAGCTGAAATCGCTGATCCTGCCGACGATGACGTTATCGGTGATGAACCAGTTTTTGCCGCCGTGATTCAGTTGAATACTGTAATGACAATCGTTAAAGGTATTGTGTCTGATCACGATTCCGGTGGGTTCATATCCATATTCGGTCAACAGGCCATAATCGACATTCTCGATGGTCACACCTTCCAGCCAGATGTAATCGCCGATCACCCGTGCTCCGTGCCAGACAGGTGTAGCACCGGCGTTGGCTTTCCAGACGATATATTTCGAATACGATCCGGAGGCGGTCAGGCGAATGCGGCTGCTGCCATATGTGCCAGAGTCGAGTAAAAAGATATCTCCCGGTTGGGCCACAGCCTGGGCGGCATCGATCCCAAGAAACGGATCGGTGAGGGTCCCCGAACCGCCGCCGTTGCCCGGTGCGACATGATAGGTATTGCCGCCGGTGGGCAGCCGGGGAAGACTCTGTGTGGTCAGGGTCACCCTTTCTTGAGCGTTTCCACCATCCACATCGGTCAGGGTGAGTTGGATCTCATAGGAGGTACCGGGATCGAGAAAGAGAACACTGCCGCCGAGCATGTTGGCGACACCGGCGATGTCGATTCGGTACAGCGGCATCGCCTGTTGCCAGGTTGTCTCCACCTGCTGACGATAATGTACCGTACATTGGGCGTTGTGGTTGTCATCTCCACTGAGGTCCCACTCGAATCCGATGCTGTTTATCGTTTGATAGGACTCCAGAGTACCGGGCACGGTGGCATTTTGAGCGAACCCGATTTGAATCATGAGGAGAAGGATGATGGACAGTGTTTTCACGATGCCTCTCCTGGAATATCACGAATAGCAGGGTTTATAGAATCACTCTTTACAAAATAAAACTTTGGAGAGCAAAAATCAACAGCGACCAGAGGAGGCACGGAGGATCGTGTTTCGCAGGAGTATTGATCTATGTCACCCCTACGGGGTTCTGATCGTTTTGTCTTCTGGCTTGCTATAATCATACCACCCCTTCGGGGTTGGGTTGTGGCGGGATTTGTGGGGTAGATCATTTCCGACGCGTTGTGTGGATATTGAATGTGAACCGCACCGGCTTTTCAGATGTTATTTTGTCCTGGT
>CAYPUH010000436.1:0-2694 GCA_964413725.1 uncultured Cytophagia bacterium | reverse complement strand
GGCATACAGAATCGACCCGGCCTTACCCCTCATCACCGTGCCCGTGCGATGGGGAATTTCGGTGACAGCCTTTTCCGGACAGACGAGGGTGCACCCGCCACAGGCGTGGCAGAGTTCTTTGAATACCAGTACAGAAGAGCCCATCACCGCAAGCGCGTTGAATTCACAAATGTCGGCACAACGACCACAGGTCGTACAGCGGTTCATATCGATATGTGGTATATCGAGATTCACCGGATCCTCGCGTTCAATTAGAGGTTGTACAAACAGATGAGTGTTCGGTGCTTCGACATCGGCATCAAGCAGACAAACAGTACGTCCGGAGCGTTGAATCGATGTGGCCAAACTCATTGCAATGGTCGTCTTTCCCGTCCCCCCTTTTCCACTGGCCACGCTAATGATCATACCTCTATCCTCAATCGGTAACGACCCTGCAGAAGAGTCGATTGCGTTAAAACGTTTAGGTTCTTTTTGCCTCCACGCCGGATGCAGCCAGGCATGGAAGCGGCTGGTACACCTAGGCTCGTGTCATCCCCACTCCACACTTGGGACAAACTCGTTGCGTACAGGGCTGTCCTTGCTGATGTGCAATCCGTGTTCCACACTGCGGACATACGCACTCGCCACCGGGACCGGCAGCCTGTCCGCCACCGCGCCCGCGTCGTGCGCCCCGTCCACCACGTCCCTGTCCACCCCCCATCGGTCCACTTCCGTCTTTATTTGGCATGGTTACACCTCCCATTAGGGGCCGCACCCGCAGATACGGCCCTGTGAATTATTACTCTGCGGTGGTCTGTGAATCGGACAATTCACTGATGCGTTGTTCAATATGTTTCAATGTTTGACGAATAGAGTCCGCATCAGCTTTTAACGCTTCCAGCTCCTGTTCCTGAGTCCAGGGCTCCGGTCGTACCGCAGCATACGGCATGGCCGGAGATACAGGTGCAGCGGGGGCACGATGCCATCTCCATCCCCATCCGCGGCGAAATGCCATTCCCCGTCCATAACCGGGATGAGCATATCCGGGGTGGGCGTATCCGGCACAGTATCCCATAGCCCGTCCGGTCATCGGTCCATATCCCATAGGACCGGTTCCATCTCCTCTAGGCATAACACACCTCCTTGTGTTTTGTTTTCATCTGCCGACATGGCAGTACACGGCTTACCAATGACCTTCGACATCGGCGTCTTGAGAAGGACTCCAGCCACCCTCGAGATAGCGTTGGATGGTCTCCTCTACGGTACCAGACGCTCCGGTATAGATCTTGATATCCGCCGCCATCAGGGCTCTGAATGCTTTTGGGCCACAATGACCGGTGCACACGGCTTTAGCACCATGATGATGTACGATCTGTGCGGCCTGGATGCCGGCACCAGAAGCGGCCTGTAGATTCTGTGTGTTTTCCACCACCTCATACGATCCGGTTTCGGTGTCATAGATCAAAAAACAGGCAGCACGACCGAATCGAGGATCTATAGTAGCTTTGCTATCGGGTTTTTGGCTGGTAACTGCAATTCGCATGATAACCTCTTGGTTATGAATTCGGGTCCGCATCGGGCCGATACCGGGCGTGCAGGGAATCAATGTGTCCGATAAATCGATCCAGCGCATCCCGCCGCTCACGCATAAACTCTGACCACTCCACCACATGATCGACACCCAATGGAGTGATAGCGTAACGCCGACGAGCAGGTCCGGAACCACTGGTATCCCATTCAGAGACGACCCATCCATTTTCTTCGAGCATATTCAGGGTTCGATACACCGCGCCGGGATCGACCTCTCCAGGTGTAAAGCCCAACTGTGGCAACTCGTTCATCAGCGAGTACCCATGCCGGGGCTCTTTCCAGATCAGATAAAGAATTGACGGGATCAGCCAGCGTGTCTGCCGTCCCCGTCCCATCCCCCACTTTTGTCCACGATGCCGATATCGCATAAGGCTTCCAGTTTGTCTATATATGTTTTAGACATATATAATATAAAAAAAATAGCTGAGATGTCAAGTTAAATTTTGTAGCTCTCATATAATCAGTAATGCGACGATCCATAGAAAACCTCGGGTGACCAGGGCTTCTCCACACAAGGAAGCCACCAGTTTTACGGGCCCATCCATTCCCGTATAAATGGTCAGGACCGCCGGAATCAACGCATCCACCACACCGATAGGAGTGGGATCCACACCCACGAGAGTCAGGGTCCTGGTCATCAAAATCATCAGGAGCATACTAATCAAAAAATCCAGCGCCAACCGACGCCGTCCGTACAAAATAACCAGACGAACGGCCAAAGCATCCACAGCAAACGTGCCCGCGGTACACAGGATCATCAAAATCAGCACCATGGGATCCGTGATGTGATAGGCCACATACCCTGCTGCCAGCAGTCCGGAAGCGGACCATCCAAAAGCCTCCGCCGCCACAAGACTCACGACCAGTCCAACACAAAAATAGGGAATCATTGGATCTAGCATCTGATCACCTGTCGTAGATCATTTGAAACCGGAATACCCGCCCTTTGCTGCATTTCATTTCTACAGCAACGACCGTCTCCCCAAGACCGGCATCCTGCCAAAAGGGTGGATATATTTTTTATTGACTTTAAGTCTCTAATTTAATATATTACATACAAATATCAACTATTTTCAATCCAAAGCCTTTTACCACATTCGCTGCGATGCACCGAATGTCCATTAC
>CAYPUH010000435.1:0-2729 GCA_964413725.1 uncultured Cytophagia bacterium | reverse complement strand
CCCAGAGACAATCCCAATAGCTATAATGGCTTCATATCAACACCTTTTTTTTCAATTGTACGATTTTGGCCCCTGATAAAAAATCGTCAACAATTCGTATATACTTTATATCGTATGATTTTCGGCGGTCTCCTTTTCAGAACCCTCTGTAGAACCGTTCAGGCAGACTGGCACTGTTTTGTGACAGCTGGCCTGAAAACAGGACAATAAAGAAATCGCCATGGACAACAAAAGATGACCCATCGGCCATCCGGCTGTTTGGCAAAATATGATATTGTCTAAACTACTTTATTATAAGCCTTTGAGAGGATTCCACCCTGATCCCGATGGCACTCAATGGTTAGCTGCTCTACCGGTTCTCTCGGCTCCTGACGCTGGCAAGGGACTGTCATCCCTCCATACTTGACAACAACAATCATGCCACCCCGGAAACATCAACTTACCGGCAGGACACGGATTGACGCGGGCACGGGTTTTGTATAAGGTGTTGATAAAAGTAAAGTAATGTTTAAAGACCTTTTCAGGGGTCCGGCCTGTACGGATCGAAACAAAGAGGGGAGAGGGTGGGGAGAAACGACGGGTGGGTCATTTGACCAAAAGGGTATCTCATGTTCAGGTTTTTGCCGAAACGATGACCCATGCAGGGTCGTTTCAATTCTGTGAGGGGTGATGATACAGCATCTCTGCCATCAGGTGGTGCACGCGGTGTTTGAGGTCTTTGGCAGGCAGGTGTTGAACAGAGGTGTGGGGAACGGGGGGACCAAACTGCAGGATCAACCGGCCGGGGCGGACCAGCAGACTGCCCTTTCGGTTGATTTTGTCGGCACCGATCATCACCATGGGCAGAATATCGACACCTGCCGTTTGCGCCAGATAAAATGGACCGCTCTTGAACGGTTGAAGCCGTCCGTCAACTGTCCGTCCGCCCTCCGGCATGATGAGAACGGGAATCCCCTCTTCAAGGGCGTCCAGCGCGTGCTGCAGGGACTGTTTCGCCTGCCTCGGCCGGGTGCGGCTGATCGGGATCACTCCCAGACGGCGGATGATCCAGCCGTAAAACGGCCACCTGAAATGGGTGTCGAGCTCCACAGGACGAAAACGAAACGGGATATATCCATACAGCACAAATCCATCGAAAAGATTGACATGATTGCAGACCAGTACCATGGCAGCAGGAGTGGCAGGCAGATGGTCCTGTCCCTGAACCGTGACACGAATACCGACGAGGCGAACCACGACCCGGCACACGAGCTTTGTATAGGGATCAAAACGATGCGGGGATATCACGATACTCAGCAGAATGACGATCAGGCCGGCGGGAATAAAAAAACACAGGGCGATGAACCACAACGCCAGCGAACGCATCCGGACAACGATATTCATGCAATCCTCTCAATCGAAAATACAGAGTTTGCCTGGCAGAATCGAAAGGGTGATCGGTGTGGACCCGAGCAGTTCTCCATCCGGCGTCAGGCTTTTGGCAGCCGTCGGCCGGAACGTGGCTTTTTTCACCTGAAAGGTCTCGACCTGCGGCATGGACACGTGGGTGCCCTTGAATATTCTGGGCAGAGCGGAAAGCAACTGTCTCCGGCTGAGCCGATTCAACAATACCACATCCAGTTTGCCATCATCGATTTGTGCCCCGGGCGCCATGAGCATATCACCCCCGGTTTTGCTCGAATTGCAGATCTCGACAAAGATATTGTCCCGAATCAACGGCTCTCCGTCAAGTTCACATTCAAGACCATAGGACGCCAGCGTGGCGGTGCATTTCAACACTCCGATGACATAGCTCACGTCACCCCAGTGTTTATAAAAAGACGCCTGATAGGCGACGTCGGCAACAAAGCCGAATCCCAGTATATTGATAAAGTAAAAAAAGCCGTCATCGTATTCGCACAGACCGAGGTCCACAGCCCTGGTGTTGCGTTGCACGATGCCCGCAATGCGCTCCTCAAGGGTAACACTCTTCAAGTCCCTGGAGAACGAATTGCCTGTCCCCACTGGAATAATACCGAGCGGAATGGGCAATTGAGCATTGCCGGTCATCATGCCGTTGATGATTTCAAACAACGTGCCGTCTCCCCCCACCGCCACAATGGCATCCCAGCTTTCATTGACCTGATGTCGGGCAATATCCTTCAGATGTCCGGCCCGTTCAGAGACCGTGCACTGCACCTTGATCCCGTGAGCCTCGAGCTTTTCCTGTGCCTGTTGCGCACTCGACAAACCACGTTTCCGCCCGGAATGCGGATTCACGAGCATGAGTACCCGCATCGTCCATTCTCCTGTTCTATGCGCTCTCTTGCATTCTGTTCCCGGTGAGAAAAAGCAGTATCCGGGAATGGTATGGTCGCCGTTCGATAAAAAGGGTCCATCCCTTCCGGATGAAAACGACCCTTTAATGATTAAAAAAAAGAACCGAAAAAGCAAGCGGCAATTGTTCAACGGAACGCGTATTTGGTTCGCAAAGCACACCGTTTCGTTCCTGACCGGACTTGAAATCATCGCTCTGTGAACTCGGGTACACTGCTCTTCTCCGGGCCGCATTATGTCATCCCTTCGGGATTTCAGGGTTTTTTGGACATTGTGTTCTATAATCATGTCAGCCCTTCGGGCTTTAGCTGTGCAGGGTTGGCATCCCGTACGGTCTTTTTCCCACTGGATTCCTGCGTTCGCAGGAATGACGGCAACAGAGGATGTCTTTTAGTATGATGTTTTGTTTCGTG
>CAYPUH010000434.1:0-2759 GCA_964413725.1 uncultured Cytophagia bacterium | reverse complement strand
CCTTTTTCAATACCTGTCGGGGACCGTTGGGTCCATCGGGCAAAAGGGTTCCAATTTCACCTTGTTTGAGAGCCTTGAGCAGTTTGCGAAAGGCTTTCATGCCCCCGCGCGTGCTGGATCCCCGTACGGTTTTGTATCCCAAACGGTGCACTGTTTGGGCGAGCATTTCGCCATCCGAGTGTTCACTGACCATGGCCACAATCCGCATAGACCTCATAACATAGATGGGAAGCATCATTTTACCGTGCCACACCAGGAGCAGAGACCCACGGGAACTGTTTTCCAGTTCGTCCCAGTAGGCTCTGTTGCGCAGTGTGATCCGTGCGGTTTTTCCAAAGAACAAGATCAGACGCCAGGCCAACCGGGTGGCCAGATAAAACACCAGGCGTTTTTTCGTCTCTTTATTCAACATACAATATTCAACCCGATCAAGTTGTGTCAGATATCACAGATTGACTATTCTTGTTCCGCTCCATTTCGTGCCGGATCAGAGTTGCCACCCGATCCGGGGCTCCGGGTTCACCCAATTGGGCTCGCACCAGACGTAAATCGGCGACAACCTGACGTCGTACGCGATCGTTAAACAACAATTGTTCCATCCTGGGCACCAGAATCTCGGGACAAACATCGTTTTGTAGAATTTCGTCCACCACCGATTTTTTCGCCACCACATTGGCCAATCCAATATGCGGAATTTTGACCAATCGTTTTCCCAGAAAAAAGGTGACAGGAGAAACGCGATAAACAAGCAGAAACGGCGTCTCCATGCAGGCCGCTTCCAAGGTCGCGGTTCCGGAGGCAACGATAGCAGCGCTGGCATGCTTGAGTAGCGCACGCGTCCGATTGCGAACGACGCGAACGTCGGGGTATGACTGAAGCATCGCCGCCACTGTCGACTCTGGAATGGATTCTGCCAATCCCAGACCGATTTGCAGCTCCGGGTGGCGCTCCTGCAGCTGCTGTGAAGTGTCCAGCAATGGCGGGAGTAAATGCCCCACTTCCTGCCGGCGGCTTCCCGGTAAAAGGGCCAACAACGGTCGTTCAGGATTCCACTCCTGGCTTTGAAAAAAACTCTCGCGGGACGGGGAAACCTCCAACTCGTCCACCAAAGGATGTCCTACAAACGTCGTCTCAAGACCGTGTTTGGTAAAAAATGTCTGTTCAAAGGGAAACAGAACCGCAAGATGATCGATGTCCTGCGCCATCTTTCGGGCCCGTTTACGTCCCCACGCCCAAACCTGAGGGGCAATATAATAAAAAACCCCCACACCCATCTTCTTGACCTTGCGTGCGAATCTCAGATTAAATCCGGGATAATCTATCAGCACGACAATATCAGGTTGATGGTCCCGAACCTGCGACAACAAATCGTAGAACACCCGACGAAAAAAGAAATAATGCCGCGCCACTTCGGAAAACCCAATATAGGCCAATTCATCGGCATGATAGCTTAATTCAACGCCGGCATCTCGCATCCGGTTTCCTCCAACGCCAAAAAACACAATGTCTTCGTCCTGACGCTTCAAGGCGTTCACCAGAGACGCGCCATGCCAATCCCCCGAGGCTTCCCCCGCAATGATCATGATGGTTTTTGACATCCGGTTGCCTCAGAGTTTCATATTGTTATCGATAATACGGGTAATTTCCGTCGCCACCGTAAGCGCCCGGAGACCATCCCTGCCGGTGACCATGGGATCGGTACCGGTCCGGATCGAATGTACAAAATTCTTCCATTCCGCCTGCATTGCATCATCTTTAGGAAGTGCAGGCCGGTCATAGATAATGTGCCGAGATTTTGATCCTTTTTCAATCTGTCCCAACACCACCGTGCTCTCGGATTCGTCGGAATCAACCAGTTTAAAAACTTCGGTGGATCGCTGTAAAAAATCCACAGAGACATACGAGTCCTTTTGAAACAAACGCATCTTGCGCATCTTTTTCTGAGAAATCCGACTGGCCGTGACATTGGCGACACATCCATTCTCGAATTGAATCCGGGCATTGGCAATGTCAAGCTGATCGGATACCACTGCCACTCCATTGGCATCAATTTTGACCACGTCGCTATCCACAAGACTGAGAATAATATCAATATCGTGTATCATCAGGTCCAGGACCACAGCCACATCCGTGCCGCGCGGATCAAAGGGCGCCAGCCGGTGGGATTCCACAAACATGGGGCGAACGGATTGTCCATTCAGAGCCCGGATAGCGGGATTGAATCGTTCAATATGGCCCACCTGAAGGAAAAGATTCAATTCCCCGGCAAGAGCAACCAGCTCTTCCGCTTCGGAGACGGTACTGGAAATCGGTTTCTCGACAAAGCACGGTTTTCCCCGTTCCAGTGCCCGACGTGCAGTCTCCAGGTGAGACGTCGTGGGTACGATGATACCCACGGCATCGACTGCATCCAGCAAGGCATTTTCCGAATCAAATGCCTTGCAATCCGCATTGACAGCCACTTCCTGTGCTCGATCGCGATCCAGATCATACACACCGACCAGATCCACATCCGGTAACAGCGACAATGCCTTGCTGTGATATCCCCCCAACTTGCCTACACCGATCAAGCCTATTTTTACTCGACTCATAACGTCTCCTCTCGTGTTATTCTCAATGTGGCCAGATATCGGACAACCATCCAGCAATTGTTTCAAGCCCTTCTTTGTCCGTTGCATCGAAATTATCGCGTCGTGCACTGTCCACGTCGAGGATGGCCCGAACGTTTTGCTCTCGATCGAACACGGGAACCACTATTT
>CAYPUH010000433.1:0-2761 GCA_964413725.1 uncultured Cytophagia bacterium | reverse complement strand
GCCCACTGGAGATCTCCCTGAAGTTCAAGTCCGTACCGCTGGGCTGTGGAGGCACTGATGTTGTCGTGAAAATAATTCTTCCAGTAATTTCGGAAATAGGACAGTCGTGTATTGATACCCAGACGATTTCCGGCGGTGGTCTGATAAAAACTGTTGAGACTGAATTTATTTGACTTGACATCATCACCGATAGCCTGTGGTGGAACCTGTAAAGCCCGGTTTTGATCCCGCCACAGCAGAGACGCCCCCCGTTCACCCCCTTCAAAGGTGGAAAAGAGAGAGAGCTTTGATTGTGTGGTCGGGCGGGTGATGAATTTGACCGATCCATTGAGTCGTTGATAGTGTCCGTTTTGCTCGTAACCGGTGGATTGGTGTCGGCCCAGTGCCACAAACAGGGAAGAGGACTTGCCCAAGGGTCGGCTGTGATCGATATCAATATCGTCAAAGTGCAACAGCCGCTCGGTCCACGTCCACTCCGGATAGGCGGGTTCGTCATAGAGTCCCGCAGAGAGCCGTATATGTGTGACCGGTGTTAGACTGGTTTGTTTGGTGATGACATTGATCACCCCTCCCATGGCGCTGGAACCATACAGAGCGGATCCCGCACCCTTGATGATCTCGATCCGCTCAATCTGGGTGGTAGGAATTAGGTCCCACTTGATGTCACCGCTGTCTCCGGGCATCACCGGGACGCCGTCAACCAGAAAAAGCACTCGGCTTCCGGCCCCGTAATTGTATCCTGAGGAGCCCCTGATATTGATCTGACTCCCCGTGAAATTGACACCTGAACTGTACTGAAGAGCCTCGTTTAGGTAAATTTCATTGCGCTGCTGAATATCTCTTCGTGTCATCACACCTACACTGTTGGGCGTGTCCTGGAGACGTTGGCGGCGTTTGTTGGCCGTGACCACGATTTCCGGTGTGTTGATGATCGTCGGTTCAAGTGTTACGGTCAAGTCTGTGGTTCGGTTGCGACGTATATCGACTTGAGGTTTTATCTCTTGCCGGTATCCGATCATAGAAATCCGGATATCATACGAGCCTACGGGAATGTCGTCGAGAAAAAACTCTCCTCCAAGGTCTGAGGAGGTCCCCAAAACGGTTCCCATCAGCAGGATATTGACGCCGGGGAGGGGGTCACCGCTGTCCCGATCGGTAATGGTTCCGGATAATGCACCGGTTTGGGCTTGCAAGGGGCAAGCGATCGGGATGGTGATCAGAAGTATAACCTGCAGGAGTGGAATACGATTCATGAGAGCTCCTGTAAATGAATTGTGTTGCGTCCGATTCTTTATAACGCAAATCGGTGTAACATTCGCGTGTCCGTTTATAAAAGGGGGACGGCGAGATTGGCCGTGATATCGACCCCCCCCACAACCGTTGAATCATCCGGAAGGGTGATGGTTCCGGGAAAGAGGTCTCCGGGGGATTCATAGTAGATACCTCTTAAACTGGACAGACTGATCGGTTGATCCGTCTCCAACGCCAATACTCCGATGAGAGGATAGGTGCGGGGTTGCAATGACAACCGGTACATGGTGGTATCAAAGGGGGTGGTCATCGGGAAACCGAACTGAATGTCCAGCAGACTCTGCGGAATGAGTTTGGAAGAGGCCACGACCAGCACCGAGGTGACCGTCTCCGGCCACTCTCCCTGGATAAAGATGCGTCCCGTGATACCGCTGTTAACGTTACGGCGGGCTTTGGATAGGTCGGCGGTGATGTCGATGTCGGGTATCATGTCTTTACGGGTGGCGATGGTCACCGAGCCCGGTTGAAATCGATTGGACCCGGTAAAATAGAGACCGATAATATTGGTTACGTCCCAGGGTTCATTTTTTTGTTTCCACACCACACCCACCGCTTCGAATAACTGAGGCGGGGTGAAAACCTGATACGATGCGGAATCCTGAAAGAGGGGTAACGGTTCACTGAGAACGATATCCTCCATCGTGGTGGGAGGAAAGCGTTTTGCCGCGGCAACCAGGACCTGATCCGTGTCTTCCGGCCACGGTTCTGTAAAATGAACAGTGCCCTTGAATCCGCTGTGCAGGGGTGTCAATCCGGTATCCACCTCGCAGGCAAAAAATGGAATAAACAAGACCAAGAGGGTCCAGTATTGCGCGAGTTTCATATGTGCCTCTGCTCCGGAGCGGTGTGAAAATCGTCCGCCAGGATAGTATTCATGATACGGATTTTCAGCATACCCCACGATTTGGGGTGGAGCATGGATGTTTGGTTTAAAATAAAAAAGCGGTTTCGACTGTCGAAACCGCTTTTAAAAACGCTCTATAGTGTTGTCCTATTCCTGATTAGAATATAAAGTCAACCCCAACCATATAGTTGGTGACATCCATGGTATACTCACCAGGAATATTTTCATAACTTTGTCCATCATCGCTTAATTGTATTTCATTTACATCAAAATCACCGATAAACATTTTTTCATAACTGGCATGCAGTTCTATCGGTCCGACGGGAATACCAAATCCAACGATCAGGACATTCCTGCGATTGATATCGGGGATGGTCGGCGTCATGGTTTCAAGGACAGCTGCACTGGGTTCACTATAAAATGCGCCACGGAGTTTAATCTTTGACAGTGCATATTCTAAACCTACACCTGCACGCAGTCCATCTTGCCATTCCTGGATCAATTCCGTCGATACCGTTCCGCTTTCATCATTTATTTCGATGACATCCCAAGCAGACCATTGTGTCCAGGCGACATCTGCAGAAATCAACAGGTTGGGGATACCGC
>CAYPUH010000432.1:0-2807 GCA_964413725.1 uncultured Cytophagia bacterium | reverse complement strand
CCGCTGATACAGATCAGATCGATTTGACCTCTTTGAACCTTGAGTTGCTGGAAACAGTGGAAAATCTTCAGCTTCAGATACTCGATCTTAATAAAAAATTGGAGCACTTACAGTCTCAATTGAACAAATAATCTGGGAGGTTGAATATGTGTAGAGCTATGATTTTGTTTATTATGATATTATTTGTTGTTCCTTTTGTTTATTCACAGCAAACGTTGGTTGCCGATCCCACCCATGATTTCGGGGATGCACCGGATAGCTATCATACCACCCTGACAAGTGAAGGCCCGCGCCATTGGGTGTCCGAGAGTCAATCGCCTCGATTGGGTGTTATGGTCGACGCTGAACCCGATGGGCAGCCGACACATGACGCGGACGGGGATGATATCAATCAAGATGACGAAGAGGGTGTGCTTGTCGATGGACACCTCGTTTCCGGAGAAGATAATCTGATCTCCGTTCGCTGTACGGGGGGGGGCTTTTTACATGGATGGGCAGATTTGGATCGTGATGGCGAGTTCGAGCCGACTGAGAAATTGATCTCGGCAGTGCCTGTCGATGATGGCGATCAGAATTTGAATTTACCTTTTCCGTTACCTCCTGCAATGGATGATGGACCCCTTTATGCCCGGTTTCGTATCACCACTCTGGAAGACATTCCACCCTTTGGCGACGCTCCCGATGGAGAAGTGGAGGATTATCTCTGGTACGTCGGGGAGGGCGGTCATGAACAAGAACTCGATTTTGGCGATGCGCCGGGAATGGCTGATTTGCCGTTTCTCTATCCAACGCTGCTGGTCGATAACGGCGCCCGACATCACATCACACAGGAGATCTTTCTCGGGTTGCACACGCCTCCGGACCCCGAAATCGATGGCCAACCCGAACCCATGGCCAAGGGGGATGATTTCAATGGATATGACGATGAAGATGGCATCTCTTTTGTAACCTCCCTGGTTCCGGGAGGCACCGGCACCGTCAAGGTCAGTGCCACCGTTACCACCTCAACACCGGCTTATCTCAATGCCTGGATCGATTTCAATGCCGATGGCGATTGGGACGATAGCGGCGAACAGATCTTTGCCGCCCTCCCGCTCACATCCGGATCCCATACGCTGACCTTTCCCATCCCTGCCTCTGCTGTGGTGGGCCCGACCTTTGCGCGTTTTCGATTGAGTTCGCTCCCCGCATTGCCTGTGGTGGAACTTGCACCCGACGGAGAGGTCGAAGATTACCTCATCGATATCGGCGAGCAAGAAGATGAACTGGACTGGGGAGATGCACCGGATGATCCCGACCTGCCGGACGATTATCCAACGCTGAGCGCCAGCAATGGAGCCGCCCATCAGATTACCGATTTTCTCTATCTCGGCAGTCAGGGCATGCCGGACGCTGAACCCGACGGCCAGCCCCATCTCGCCGATGCCACCGGCGATGATTCAGATGGCCATGATGATGAGGATGGCGTGCATACCCTTTCACCGTTGATTCCCGGAGGGTCGGCTCAGCTTTCGGTTACCGTCCACGCTTCCGGTGTGACCGGTGTGTTGAATGCCTGGATCGATTTCAATGCCGATGGCGATTGGATGGATTCGGGTGAGCATGTGTTTATCGATCAGGCCCTTTCCAGTGGCAGTCATACGCTATCCTTTTCCGTCCCGGCGTCGGCTGTGCCCGGTCATACGATGGCCCGCTTTCGCCTGAGCAGCATTCGGGGGCTGCACGTTACAGGCTTTGCTCCGGATGGAGAAGTCGAAGATCATCAACTGTTCATCGGTGAGGAGGTGATCGACCACGATTTCGGCGATCTACCCGATCCGCAGTATGCTACGTTGTTGATCAATGACGGGGCACGGCACGTGGTTCCGGACCGACCTCAGCTCTTTTTAGGCAACAAGGTCGATATCGACCCCGATGGCATGCCCGACCCTCAAGCCCTGGGCGATGATAATGCCGATCAAAATGATGATGAAGATGGCGTCACATTTACCACACCGCTTGTTCCCGGTCAGATTGGCACCGCCAAAGTGTTGGCGTCAGCTCCTGGATTGCTCCATGTCTGGGTCGATTTTAATGCCAGCGGTGATTTTCAGAATTATGAATATTGCGTTGCCGCTCAGCCGCTTCAGGCCGGTATCAATATGGTCTCGTTTCAGGTTCCCTCGGCAGCCGTGCCAGGCCTCTCGTTTGCTCGTTTTCGCTTTTCCAGTGTGAGACAACTCGGCCCCACCGGAGCCGCACCCGATGGTGAGGTGGAAGACTATGCTATTGAGATTGAAAACGAGCAAGAAGAGGAACTCGACTTTGGCGATGCTCCGGAATCTCCCGACACAGGGGGGTACCCCACCCTGTTGGCATCCGATGGAGCACGTCATGTGGTCAACAATCAGTTTTATCTCGGCACCACATCGGGTCCTGATATCGAAGCCGATGGTCAGCCCGATGCCTCCGCACTGGGTGATGATAACGACGGGTATGATGATGAAGATGGCGTCCTGGTTCCGTCGCCCTTGATTCCATATGCTGCCGCCACCTTTACTATCGATGTCACCGCTCCCCCCGGTCGCACGGGATTTCTCAATGCCTGGCTCGACATCAATACCGATGGTGATTGGCAGGATCACGGTGAACACATTATCGTCGATGCCCCCCTGGTACACGGCACTCATTCACTCACACTTCAGATGCCGGGTTTAACCCCGGGTCTGAGCGTTGCCCGGTTTCGGTACAGCTCGGTTCGCGGTCTGCAGACCACCGGACTGGCTCCCAATGGCGAGGTTGAAGATTATCAGGTCGAAATTGGTGAA
>CAYPUH010000431.1:0-2839 GCA_964413725.1 uncultured Cytophagia bacterium | reverse complement strand
ATTCAAACAGAACCAACCCAACAAGTGAATACGGAACGAGATGGTGAAATGAACATAGCCTACTATATCACCGGACACGGATTCGGCCATGCCGTTCGTTCGGCTGAAATCATGAAAGCACTTCTCGAGACGGAACCCGGTCTGACCCTGTATATTCGAACCACGGCTCCGGCATGGATTTTCAAAAACCTCGATGCCTCCCGTATCATTCTCGAACCACTAGACCTCGATGTGGGTGCCATTCAGAAAAACAGTTTTTCAGTAGATAAACGAGCCACGCTGCATCAATACGCAGACCTGATTTCCCAAAAGTCGAGATGTGTCGATCGGGAATGCAGCTTTTTGACCGACCAGTGCATCGATATCGTGGTCAGTGATATCACTCCGATGGCCTTTGACGCTGCTCACCGGCTCGGCTTGTCCTCTTTTGGCGTGGCCAATTTTTCCTGGGACTGGATCTATAATGACTGGATCCAAGACCATCCCTCCATGCAGTTCGTGGTGGAGGATATCCGGCAGTCGTACAAAAAGTGTTCTCTGCTCTTTCGACTGCCCTTTTATGGGTCTCTTCCCGCCTTTAATCCGGTTTTCGATGTTCCCCTGGTCGCCCGGCGCGCACAACGACCGCCGGAAACGGTGCGTCGCCAATTGGGATACAAAGAAACCGACACCCTGATTTTGATGGCCCTTCGCCAACAAGACCTCGAGCCGGTCCAATGGAACAACCTGAATGTCGATGATAATATGACCTTCCTCAGTTCAAAAGTTGTACCCCATCCATGTTTTTCGCTCATTGATGAAAGCACAGTGCATTTTCCCGAGCTGTTAAACGCATGCGATGCCGTTATCAGCAAACCCGGGTATGGTATTGTTTCAGAATGCATCGCCAATCAGACCAGATTGTTGTATGTGCCCCGGACGGATTTTGCCGAGGAACCGGTTCTTCAGCAAGCACTCGGCCAATGGGCAACCAGCTATTGCCTGAATCAAACAAATTTTACAACCGGCTTTTGGCAAACCCATCTGAACGCTCTGCTCGAAAAACAGGATCAGTGGCCCGACATCGCTGTCGATGGCGCAGATGTCATCGCGAAGTGTCTGATTAAAACATAAAAAAAGGGGACCGGCGCATCACCGATCCCCTTTTCGGAAAAGTCTTTGTTCAGGACTTTGCCGCGAGCTTTTTTGCAACCCCGCTGAGTGCTGTGCGCACGGTTTTGTTGCTGTCATTCTGGGACTGATTCTTGACGGCATTCAGCGCATCCGTGCAGTTTAACTGCAGCAACGCCACACCGGCCGCGATTCGGGCCTGAAATGCTTCGTCATTCTGCATCATCTCAATCAGCTGCCCGGAAGCCTTTTTGCAATTCATCTCGACCAACTGATTCACGCCTTTTACCCGATTTTCCAGCTTTTGATCGGCAAGCTTTTCGATCGCCTGCTGCTCTTTCTGGTTAAACTCGGCAGAGGCTTCCATACCTTCCTGAGCCAGTACGCCAGAGACGACGACAAATACGATCATTGCGACAGACAATACATTTTTCATGATACAAACCTCCAGGAAGTTTATTGTAATGGGTTTTCACTCCCCGGACATGCAAGGTCTATACCAAACTTTTTTTGCCCGACAAATCAAATCTATTGTACTGTTTTTGTTTTTATTATACCCAACCCCGGAACACAACTCAGACTCGAGAAGGGTGGCACGTTTCCACCCACCTGGTACGATGTGTACCAGACGGCCGATGGTAACATGACAGGGAATGTGGCATCCTGGCCGTATGAAGATCCTAGAAATGATATATTCTGGACGGAAAAACCAAATCCGGAGGCCATTCGGTGGGAGTGCTCAGGGAATTTGTATGCGATAGCGCTGAATTTTTTCGCGGAGTGTTTTTCTGGCAATTCCGAGTCGACGAGAGGCTTCGCTTTTATTATACCCCGTCTCTTGCAGAATGTGCTCAATATGCGCTTTTTCAATCGCCTCCAGGCTGTGAGCCGAAGAGATGGACGCGGAACGACGCTGAGTGCGGGAGGTCGAAGGCAGAACCATGTTCTCCAGTGTGATAACGGCACCGGACTCTAATATGACGGCGCGTTCGATGATATTTTTCAATTCTCTCACATTGCCGGGAAAATCATACTCTTTGAGCCAGTCGTAAACATCGGCAGCCATCCCTTTGAGATTCCGTCCAAAGAGTTCATTATAGTGATAAAAAAAATGGTCGGCCAGTAAGGGAATATCCTGTCGCCTGTCCCGCAGCGATGGCATCTCAACCTGCACCACATTGATCCGGTAAAACAAATCTTCACGAAAGGTCCCATCTTCGATACAATCGAGAAGAGTTTTGTTGGTCGCCGCAATCACACGGACATCCACATGCAGCGTCTGGTTGCCACCGATACGCTGCACACTTCCATCCTGCAAGACGCGCAACAATTTTGCCTGGGTGGTCAGACTCATGTCACCAATCTCATCGAGAAAAAGTGAAGACTGGTCGGCAAACTCAAACTTGCCCTTTTTCATTGCATTGGCGCCGGTAAACGCACCGCGTTCATGACCAAACAACTCGCTCTCAACCAGAGAATCCTGAAGCGCAGCACAATTCATGGCCACCAACGGATGATCGGCCCGCTTGCTTTTCCGATGTATGGCACGGGCCACCAATTCTTTTCCCGTGCCACTGGCTCCAGTGATCAGCACCGGCACATCTTTTCCAGCGACCTTGTCAATGATATGCAGTACACGCTGTATGGCCGGAGAGTGACCCAGAATTTCACTGTAATCGTCACGTCTGGAATACCGAAACGGGGCTTTGACCCCCTTAACAATTGCCGT
>CAYPUH010000430.1:0-2844 GCA_964413725.1 uncultured Cytophagia bacterium | reverse complement strand
CTGTGGTATTTATGATGAGCATCTCGATCAGCAGGCAGAGATCGATTATAACCATTATGTACCCCTGGAGGGAAATCCTATCATTTGGGTGGCGTGGGATGGCAGCGTGCAGTATGATACCGTCGAAGAGCTACGAACGGCCACTACATTTGCAGACCATAGCCTGCAGTCTGCACATGCGGACTGGGTGTTTGAGGATGTGGATGGTGCGGATTTTCACCTGTGTGCCGGTTCTCCGGCCATCGATGGGGCTACATCATCGGAGGCACCGGCGCTGGATCTGGAAGGGACCAGCCGGCCGATGTTTGACGCTATCGATAAGGGGGCGTATGAATACGCGGGCCCCCCGTTTGTGCATCTTCAGCTCGATGTCCTTTTGCAAGGCGCCTATGATCACCAGACCCAACACATGCGCACCGATCTCATTTCCGGTGCCTGGTTACCGCATCAATCTCCCTATGCCAGCGCGCCGGTAGCACTGGACTCGTTTCCCGGGGATTCGCTTGATATCACGGATTGGTGTTTGCTCACCCTGATCGATGCGGATGGGGAGACTGAGGTTGCCTTTCAGAGTCTTTTGGTCACCAAAACGGGAGCGTGTATGGATCCCAAGAGGCGAACCGAGCTGGTCGTGACCGATGTTTCTTTCGATGATTATTTTATTAAAGTCGATCATCGCAATCATCTTTCAGTCATATCAAGTCAGGCCTGGAACCTGACCGATGATACGGCAACGTTTTGTGATTTGACCCGGGAAAACGCTATTGCCGGTGATGGAAATTCGGTTCAACTGAGCACCGGTGCCCGGGCCCTGGTGAGCGGTGACATCGATCAGGATGGACAGGTAAACTCGGCAGATTATGTGCTGTGGTATAATGACGAGCAGAATGGTGCCGTTGGATATATAGAGTCAGACCTGAATGGAGATGGCATCGTCGATATTTTAGATTTTCAAATGTGGCAAGGGAATGCGCGTGAAGGATATTGAGAGTCTGTGTTAAAAATAAAAAACTATACCACCATTGACTTGATCTGCTACATCGTATTGGGCAATACCTTCTCGATTAAGCCATCAATTGGATTGATTCTGGCTTTGAAACCGGAAAAACAAACCGGGTCGCGTGATTTGCGACCCTGATTTGTCTTGTTGTTTTTATGATTACTGTAACAAAGCCATCAGAGGGACATAATATCCCTCAAAGATGATTGTTGCGTTAATATTGTATAAATAATCGGCGGGTTCACCTGTGGGATCGTCATAAAGGTAGGGTACAAATGTGTAGGCAATGGTTTTGTCTTTGGATAACGGCACCATTTTATATCCTGCATCCTGTGCTTCTGAGCTTCCATGCAATTCGGAGCCATCGGTTATCAGTCTTCTGGCTGCCAAACCATCGATATGGCATACCATTCTTTCGTGATAATAGGAATCCAGCGGTGTTGACATTTGACCCAGGTTTTGCCAGTTTGCTCCTGTCATGGTAGAGTCGGCAAACACGCGAACAGCCACATTACTCTGATCCTCCTGGCTGGGCGGGGGATACTTTAGATTGATATCCGTATGCACCTTGATGAGTGCATACTTTGCAGCGTCAGGGGAAGCGAGGCCTGCTTCAGCAAAGAGATCCAACGCATTGTTGCGCATGTCGTCATTCCAGGGAGTCGGGATGGGATGCTCCCAATGATCATAGACAACTTTGCCCACCGGAAAAAAATATACCCGTTCTCCAAAAGAGCTTGATTAGTTTTAATCAGGGTACCATATTTATTCACTCCTATCAGAGAAGGATCGTCACCGCTGTTGTTTTTCAACACCTTGATCTTGAGGCTGTCGGCAATTTCCATTTTGCCCTCTTTGGAAACGGTCATCACATCCCCATCTGTGCTTTTCACGACCAGTTGCGCCTAACCATGAACAAATAGTCCACCCACAAATAAAAGTATTAGTGCCATTCTGTTCATTTTGTTGTCCTTTCTTTTAAAGAATTTACTCTTATTTTTTTAACGCTTTTATTGTTGACGAGTCGGAATTTTTTTACTAGACTTGGGTGTCTACTTTTCCTGTAACGCTTTGACTTGCTGACGCAAAAGCTCGATTTCTTCTTGTTGTTCCTTGATCGCTTCGATCAGATAGGGGGTCAGGGCGTCATATTCGATGGAGCGATAGCCCTCTGCATCCTGATCAACCACTTCGGGGATAATGTGTTCGACCTCTTGTGCGATCAGTCCCACTTGTTTCTCCTCGCTAAATTTATGGTTTGGATATTCCTCAGCGCGCCACAGATACTCGACACCGTTGAGTTGCGTGATTTTATCCAGGGCGCTGTAAAGGGGTGTGATATTTTTTTTCAGACGGGCATCCGAGGTTGTCGAGACATTGTCACAGCGGATCACGCCGGCAACATCGAGTTTATATTGGTCAGAATCAGGCTCGCGCCCCAATCCCAATGCTCCGGAGAAATAATTGTCGGCAGGATGTTCAATGCGTATACCCCAGTGCTTGTCCGGAGGGTTTTCCGGATCGTGACCGATGACATCATTGGTCAAACACAAATCAATCATGGTCGTAACGTTTGCACCACCATTCTGATAGGGAGCGATGTTGATGCCGACGGCTTTATCGATGCTGCCGCTGGATCCTGTATGGGTGCCGTACTGAATGTGAGTACCGGTCAACCGATCGAGAACATCGTCCGCTTCTGATGCTGCCAGGACATTATTCCAGATACCCATCACCCGTTTGGCCATACCGGTGGAAAAGTCATTCGGATAGGTTCTTACACTCAGACCGCGGACTTCTTCTCTGCCTTCGATTACTCCTCCGGTATCATTATGGATATAGAG
>CAYPUH010000429.1:0-2853 GCA_964413725.1 uncultured Cytophagia bacterium | reverse complement strand
TCCCGGAGGTGACCATGTGGAGCTTTTGCTGGAAAAACTCGACGGATCCATTCGTGGAACGGTAACGGATGAAACCGGAAAGCCGGTGGCAAAAGCACTGATCGTCGCTCAGGATGGTAGTGGTCATTTTGGCTCGACCAATTCCGATTCTACTGGTTCTTTTGAAATCACTGGCCTGTCCAGCTCGGCCTCGTACGAACTCCGCGTCAGTAAATATGGATTTTATGAAAAGACGATACCCGATGTTACCATTAACAGCGTTGTGGATATTATCCTTGAGCATCACTATGGAACGGTGCAGGGTACCGTCCGAGGTCGTCAGAAAGAGGGAGTTACACTCCGGTTAGAGTCAATCTCTGGCGGGGTTGAGCCGAGAACAACGCAATCCGATAGCACGGGCTCTTTTCAATTCATCTTAGTGGCTGCGGCCGACTATATTTTAACTGCGCATCTTGACGGCTATGTGAGCATACCGGCTCAACATCATATCGGCGTGAGTCCGGGAGAGGGGTCACAGGCCGGTTTTCGCATGGAAGTTGCCCGGTTAGAATCTGTAACGATTCAGGGAGAAAACGATATTCCAAATACCGAATCGTCTACATTTCAATTGGTGGCCCTGAGCCAATCCGGACGAGAGATGAATCCGCAGGACCCCCTCTGGTCTATTCAGCCGGACACTGCGGGTATCATGGAACAAGGTGTTTTGATACCGAATGCGAACTATTTTGGTTCCGCACAGATTATAGCGACCGAATTGTCCAAAGACCTTTCGGATACTCTCGGTATCTCTATCTATGCACCTGTTCATTCGCAGACAGATAAAATTCTGTTCACATCCGGGGGACTGTCTTTGCGGATATCTCCTGGATGTGTTCAACAGCATCAATACCTTCGTATCGAACGTCGCAATTTGCCATCGTTTCAAAAAACAGCGACAAATGCCACGGCCGTGGGGGGGACGGGTTATGAACTCAAGCCATCTGACCTGACTCTGTCCCAACCGCTTCAGCTTGGCCTGAAGAGTCTTCAGAAAGGTGATCTCACTCGATATGCCATCGGAACGTGGAAAAAAGTGGATGCAAAATGGATGATTCTGAACAGCACACCGTCTCCAGCGTCAAATCAGATTCATACCGAGATTTCTACACTGGGTCTTTTTGCCTTATTGATTCAATCCGAGCCTCTGGCGATCCAGTCGATCCGGTTCACTCCCAATCCCTTTTCTCCCGATCTGGATAGCGATGGTGATGGTTATCCGGGTCTGACCATTCATCTGGAAGCCACATCCTGGCAGTCCCGGACACCATTTGTCTCCATCCGTATCTATAATCTATTGGGAGATCTGGTCCGTGAATTGGCGGTCAATCGTCCGGTGGAGAAGGACCGAGAGACCGATATCGTTTGGGATGGTCGTACTGAGGGTGGCCATATGGCTCGAAATGGCCGCTATCTCATACACACGGAACTCCGAGATGCAAGCGGGACCACCGATCACCTGGCAACAGTTGTTCTGGTGCGTTGATTATAAGGAAATGGTATCATGTCAAAATATCATTTAATAGTCTATACATCCGCTCTCGTGCTCATGATTGGACTTTTTCCGGTTTCCGCTCAGGAGCTGGCTCACATTCCTGCTTCGTTTCTGGATATAGGGTATGGGGCTCGCCCAATGGGCATGGGACGAGCGTATACCGCGCTGGCCAATGACGCGTATGCTTTGAATTGGAATCCAGCAGGACTTATGAGGGGATCAACTCCCCGCCTGAGCTTTTTTCATACGCGGCAATTTAATTTGATTCCCTATTCGATGGCTGTCTATGCTCATCCTTCCGGGGACCGATCCTGGACGCATGGGGAAGGGATTATCGTTTCCGGTGATGATGCATTGCGAGAGACCACCCTGCTCTTTGGTTTTGCCTATGACATGCAAGAGTATGTCTCGAACCTGACTGTTGGCTCGACAGTATCGTATCATGTCGCGTCTTTTGGAAACAACAGTGATGGTCGTGTCGGTCAAATTACAGGCAGCGCGGTGGGACTGTCCGTTGATATTGGGCTGCTTTATTCGGTCAGTGAGTGGATCTCGGCAGGGGTTGTTCTGGGCAATGTGATCGATTTTATGAGCTGGAATACCACAGGACTGGGCACGTATGTGCAGGGAAATCCCATGACTCTGAGGGTTGGATTCGCCTTGCAGCCCAATCCAAAGACAGTACTCGGTCTGGATTTGGAAAAGGCCCTGCATCCGGACACCCGAAATCATCTCCACGTCGGGGTGGAACGGACTATTCATCAGCATGTGGATGTGCGCGGAGGAGTGTTTCAGGGCCTGGATACGCTCTCTGGTCTCAATTACAGCATTGGTTTTGGTGTTCATTATCCCAACTCGTTTGCAGATAGTCGTATTGATATGGCCTATGTTTTACAAGAGATCGCCAACACTCTCTATGTTTCACTCTCTTTTACCTTCTGATACGGATCGGCCTATATGCGTCCTGCGTACAGGTTTGCCAAAACAGATAAAAATCAGCGATGATGATGCTGGTCTCATCCTCATAGTATTGTGACGGCTGATGAAAGGCACAGATCTCGACACATTTCTCACCGAGCAGATATCGCCACAGATTAAAACTTTTTTTGAGGTCACCCTTTGTTTTTCAACGAGCCGATGCGCATTTTCCCTTCCCTTTGAGACACTTGCCAGACAGTCATGGTTCTGATACTAAAAAACGGTGTTCTGGTCTTTTTCGTTACGATTGGCCTGAATTTTGCAATGAATATCGTGACACTATTTTGGTTTATTTTAAGTGATATAAAAACAGTGTCGAATTCCAGGCGGTCCTGTAAGATGAC
>CAYPUH010000428.1:0-2854 GCA_964413725.1 uncultured Cytophagia bacterium | reverse complement strand
GATTTTAATGTAATTAAAGGTTGGTGTCCGGTTTGTCAACCGGACACCAGTGATACAATATGATGAATGAAAAGGCTCGTATAGATGAATTAACACGGGATCTCAATTATCACAACTATCGCTACTATGTGATGGATGATCCCGTCATTTCAGACGCTGAATATGACCGCTTGTTGCACGAGTTAATCGATCTGGAAGCAAAACACCCGGAGTTGAGACGTCCGGACTCGCCCTCGCAGCGGGTCGGTGCCAAACCCCTGGAAGCGTTTGGGACCGTAACCCACAGGCAGCCCATGTTGAGCCTGGAGAATTCCTTGAATGAGGAGGAAATAAGAGAGTTTGATCGGCGAATCCGGCGGGCGCTTGCCCTGGACCACTCTCCCGACTTTGTTTGTGAACCCAAACTCGATGGCCTGGCCGTGGAATTGGTGTATGAAAATGGACTTTTGCAGGTTGGATCGACTCGCGGGGATGGCAGCACAGGAGAGGATATAACTCAAAACATCAAAACCATTCACAGCATCCCACTTCGGTTGCGATCTGAGGATTTTGCACCTCCCGCTCGATTCGAGGTTCGGGGCGAGGTCATTATGACGATGCAAGACTTTGCTGTTCTAAACGAAAACCGTCTGGCAAATGATGAGCCCGCCTTTGCAAATCCCCGAAATGCCGCAGCCGGCTCTCTTCGTCAACTCGATCCCACCGTTACTGCAAAGCGTCCATTGCTGTTTTTTCCCTATGGCATCGGAGAATTGAGTGATCTCACCCCCACGACTCAGCTCGAGCTGCTCGAACTGTTCGAGGTGTTTGGATTCAAACGCACCCCCAACTCCATACAGTGCCATGGAATTGAAGACGTGATAGCTTATTACCAAAAATCAATGGCGTCCAGGGAGGATCTGCCCTATGAAATCGACGGCATTGTGGTCAAGATCAACCGTCTGGATCTTCAAGCCCGTTTGGGCATCCGCACCCGAACACCGAGATGGGCAATCGCATACAAATTCCCGGCCAAACAAGAGATCACCCAAATCGAACAGATCGTCGCGCAGGTTGGACGCACCGGTGCTCTCACCCCTGTTGCAAACCTGAAACCGGTCAATATGGGCGGGGTGATGGTAAGCCGGGCCACTCTGCACAATCAGGATGAAATCGATCGACTCGACGCCCGAATCGGAGACTGGGTTGTCGTGGAACGGGCCGGTGATGTGATCCCCAAGATCATCAAAGTGATCAAAGACAGACGAACCGGTGACGAACGGTTGTATCGGTTACCCGAGGCATGCCCCTCCTGTGGCAGTAAAACGATCAAACCAGAAGGAGAAGTCCAGCGACGCTGTATCAACCTGAGTTGCCCCGCCCAGCTCAAAGAACGAATCATCCATTTTGCATCCAAACGCGCTATGGATATAGACGGCCTGGGTGAAAAGATGATTCACCAGCTGGTCGATGCCGGTCTGGTGTCCGATGTGGCCGATCTGTATGACCTGACTCTCAAACAACTGGTGGAACTCGAACGCCTGGCTGAAAAATCGGCTCAGAATCTTGTCACCGCACTGAATGAAAGCCGAGACAGGCCCCTTGACCGTATTCTGTACGCTTTGGGTATTCGCTTTGTGGGAGAACATATGGCCCGGGTATTGGTTCAGTCGTTTGCCGATTTACACGCCCTGGAAACGGCAGCCAAAGAGGATCTGCTTGGAATTCATGAGATCGGTCCTCAAGTAGCGGAAAGTGTGGTCTCTTTTTTCAGTCGCAGTGAAAACCTGGAAACGCTGCGTCGACTGGAAGAGCACGGCCTCTCGCTTCAGGTAGAGTCCGTTTCGACAGATAAACGGCTGGAAGGCAAAACAATCGTCTTTACCGGCGCGTTGCAGACGCTATCCCGTCAGGAAGCCCAACGATGGGTGGAAGAGCGTGGCGGCCGGGCCACCTCCTCGGTCAGCAAAAACACCGATTATGTGGTGGTGGGAGAAAATCCCGGATCCAAAGCGGACAAGGCCCAAACCCTCAACATCCCAATCCTGAGTGAACAGGACTTTATTCAGATGTTCAAAGACTGACATACCACGGCCTTGCCGGAACAAATCCGATACCACCCGGTTTAATTCCAAGAAACCCGCAACCCAATGGGTGCCTTGCTGTACATTCATATGGTAACGGCATCACTGTTTAGGCGCATATCGAATGAAAATAATAACACGGTATCAGGGGCTCCTCCTGCTGTGGACACTTTTGACGGTGTTGGCGTGTGGAGGAAATCAAGCCGCTCGTAACAAACTTACATTTGTCACGATTGACGAAGAACTCAACCTGGGACAACAGCTGGCAGCGCAAGCACAAAGCCAGCTGCCAATCATCCGGAATCAGACCCTGAATGCCTACTTTAACCAATGGGGTCAGAAAATTGGCGCGGTATCCGATTGGGAGGGACTGGATTACAACGTTTATCTCGTCAACGAAGCGGATGCCAATCATTTCTCTTTGCCCGGGGGACACATTTTCATTTTTCGCGGGATCATGGAACGGTGTGAAAGCACTGCAGAGCTCGTGGCTGTAATTGCACATGAGGTGGCTCATGTGGCCTACCGTCATGGTGTGGGTCGACTCTCGGAAAAATATGCCTATGCGCTGGCCGCACAGCGCGTGATGGGTGAAAATCCAGAAATCTCGTCCCAAATCATCTCAAATCTCTATTCTAACGGAACCATCCTGGACTATCCAGAAGATCAAGAGTTGTTGGCGGACCGTAAGGCTGTTGAATATGCCTGGAAAGCCAACTATAATCCTGCAGCATATCTCAGGTGGGTGCAAAAAACGCGTACGCTGGTCTCGCAGGACCCGGAAAGTGTTG
>CAYPUH010000427.1:0-2889 GCA_964413725.1 uncultured Cytophagia bacterium | reverse complement strand
CGATAGGATGACGCAAGTCCGGAGCGAATGACACTCGAATCCCGAACCAAATAATAACTGCTAAATAATCAATAGGCAAGACGACGACCCAAACCATGATGCATGAGGCGTATAGTATATACTTGCGTGGTATAAGCTCCCTGATTCGGGCTCTCCCGGAAGGACAATCCTACGGAGCCATTGAGAGAGAACCGACTCAGATTCATCTGCATTGTCATATTCAGCGTATGATAATGAGATCGGGCTGATTGTCGATAGAGATTTTTATCCGATTGTTGATAGGTATAACGGACCCCCAGTTGACGAAACAGCGCGGAACGGTCAAAGACCACAGATTGGTGCGTATTAAACACGAGGTTGTTATAATCCCACAATAACGAATCCACGGCAGCATCGCTATTCATCAAGAGAGCGTTGATCTGGTATGAAGATCGATAATGGTTTGAATGACGATGCAATCCGGCTCTGAATTGATTGCGAATATTGGTGGACTGTTTTTGGTCCAGCAAATTATCTGACAATCGTGTATAATTGAATGAGAATCGATTGGACCCGATTTTGAATCGAGTATCGAACAGGATTTCCTGCCGATCGTTGACCGTTGATGGCGTGCCCAGAGATCGATATCCCGGGCCGATATAACCGTATCCGGCCCGAAGTTGAATTGTATTTATGCGATACGAGCACTCTGTTCTCAATGCATAATCGACGTGAGACCCTTGCCGAGGTTGAAACACTGATGAGAGCAACGATCTGGCCGGTCCGGGGATATCGAGACTATCCATTGGGACAGGTTCGGACCACAGATTTTGTGTAAAAGCGCTGCCACTGCCTTCGAAATCGAGTTGTAAACGATTTTCCATAAACTGCAGCCTGCCCGCGATGCCGGCGAGAAAATTATCTTCCGGTGTTTTGGCATAGGGATTATAGGGAGGTTCGATCCAGAGGGTATCGAGTTCGGTTTCCAATGTATCGACAATAACATAATCTTGCAGCTCCAGTTCGGGCCGGCGCAAACTCTCTGCATCATCCCGGGCTTTAAGCACGATAACATCGACATACGAGCCGTTTTGGAACTGATATCCGAGACGAGAGGTAAATAGAGTGTGATCGAAACTCTGGGGGAGGATAGTGCCTTGAACCGCCCGCCTGGACTGGCCCCCCCCGGCGGCAAAGCGCAGCCATCCGGGAAAGAGTTCGAGTCCTGCCCCTCTGACTTTCATGCCCTGAAAAGTATATCGAGAAAAGGGAACGGAAAAATCACCGATATGCGCCCTGCCCCATTTCCAGGCCGGATGCAATCCCATGATGTTCATATCCTGACGCGCAGTTGACCCTTCATCCGAAAGCATCAAATCGACACCGACCGAGAAATATTGGGTAAAATTGAGCGTAGGGGAGACATATAAACGATTTGTTGAGGGAGGACGTCGCCGTTCCGCTCCCTGGACATGATAAAACTCGGTCATGCCGCGGGCTTGCCCCTGCAATTTCACCTGATCGGTGAGATAGTGAGCCCATCCCTGCGCAAAGGCATGGCTATCGCCTACCCCTTGCAATAATCCCAGAAAGATCAAACTCGTTGAACAGAAAACTCGTAATTTCAAGTTCAGATTCATACCCATCCCTTCTGGTGTGTGGGTATTATTGGTTGTTCAGCAAGGCCATTACCTTGTCATTTCTACCGAGTCGGTTCCAAATATTGATCAACGAACGACGTAATGTTTTCGTTTCGGAATCCGGAAGGATAGTCACGATCTTTTGCCAACGAAAAGCAAGATCCGGCAAGTCATCTAATTGATCGGCCATGGCAATACATTTCAATTGCAGACCGGCATTTTCTCGATCATGCTCAGCACAAGCTCTGTAGATAGTGTAAGCCCTTTCAAACTCATCCATTTTCACCAAAAGATCAGCATACATGATTTGCATGATCACATCATCCGGGCGTACGGAAAAATAGTGACGAAACGTCGCGAGACCGGCTTTTATGTTTTCGGTTTTTTGGTATTCAGTAATCAAGAGTTTTAATAGCAAAGGAGAATTGGGATATTTTTGCAATCCAGATTCGATTTCATCGATCAAGAGTGTCCTATTGCCTTGCCATTCTTTAACAAGAGAGAACACCATCTCCCTCAAGGACCCTCGATCAGCATGAAGAGAAAAGTCTTCAACAGCGGCCCGCTGGGCCAGACCTTGCTCCCGATGGGCAATAGCTTGTACGAGACGGCGAAAGGCATGCTGCTGGAGACTCTGTCGTTGAGAAAATTCCAGGTTATCTTCCAGCGATAGCCTTTGGTAAACGGCCACAGGATGGTTTCGAGCTCGGCGATAATACTTTAGCGCCCGGTGTGGGTCGGCCTCTTTGAGCAGGTTGGCAAGCGTCAACCAGGCCCTATCGTTGACACTATCGACTGCGACCCATCTTTGGGCCCAATCCAGAGAGACCTTGTTTTCACCTGCTGCCGCTGCACTCTGAATGGCTCTTTCAAGGAAAGGAGGATCGTCAGGCCATCTTTGCAGAGCCTCTTTGCAAAGAGCGAGACAAGTATCTTGCTGCCCCATCTGAAAGAATGCCTGGATCATGCCGAGCCATGCATTTTTGCAAGCTGGACATATTTTTTTCCAATCTTTGTATAAATCAAGAGCAGCCTCCGGATTCCCCAGGGATTGATAAAAACTTATCAGCGGGGCTCTAACCTTTTCAACGGGGTGATCTTTATACAGTCGTTCGAGTTCCACTAGAGCTTTTTGTGGTTCATTCAGTTTTATCAGTACATCCACAAACAAAAGTCGATACTCTAAACGATCTGAAAAGGAATTATAATTGATCAACGCCTGTTTTAGATCTCGCCATCTTTCGGCTTTTGTCAGCAAGGCGATTTTGTG
>CAYPUH010000426.1:0-2890 GCA_964413725.1 uncultured Cytophagia bacterium | reverse complement strand
ATGCCATATTTTCAGATGACAAATATGATGATTTTGATTGTTTTGGACAGCAGTGTTATTTCTTATGTGTTTACAGTATAAACACAAACGGTATAGGGGGCGGTATGATGTATCGCGCTTCTGTTGATATTGGCACCAATTCGACCCGGTTATTGATCGCGAGTGTACACTCTGCCGGGCAATTGCATCCTGAGGTGATGCAGGAACGCCTGACGCGGTTGGGAGAGGGACTCGATTCGTGCGGTTGTTTGTCTGTTGCTGCCATGGATCGAGTGATCGATGCACTTTATGAATATCGGCAAATGATCAATGATTATCCTGTGGTCGAGCCTGTCGTGTTTGCCACCAGTGCGACCCGGGAGGCACCCAACCGTCACGAGTTTCTGGAAAAGATCGCCCGGGAATGTGGTTTTTCCGTACGCGTACTATCGGGTGATGAGGAAGCATTTTTATCATTCCATGGTGTTTTTACCGACCTTTCAACCTCTGCCAGGGATGTGGTATGTGACATCGGAGGCGGCAGCACGGAAATTATCTGTGGCGAATACGGCGTCATAAGCCGACGAAAAAGCCTGATGTTGGGCAGTCGACGGCTCACGACTTCTTTTATACACTCTACGTCTCCTTGCCCCGACGACCTGTCCCGAATGCGTGTCCATATTCAGGGGATACTCGCCAATGAACACGACCCTGAATCCGTGGAGCGTTGCATCGGAGTGGGAGGAACCGCCACGACTCTTGCTCTCATGGACATGGATCTTTCGCTCGATAAAGCCAATCAGGTACACCATCGTTTACTGAGCCGAGAGGCGGTAGCGACGCTGGTGAACCGGCTGTCCAGCTCAACACTGGAACAGCGTCGTCAGATGAAGGGTGTGCATCCAAAACGTGCAGATGTCATTGTTGCCGGTGCGGTTTTACTCGAGGAACTCTTGAATCTTTACAAAATACACGTGATGGTGATCAGCATCCGAGATCTGCTCTTTGGCATCCTGATTTCTTCCCCTGTCGACGACTCTTAATCTCTGTACCAGAGATGGACAGATCCATCTCTGTGTTAAGCAAATATTAAGTTTTTATGAACAGTTGGTGACACGGAAAAATACCTTGCTGAAAATCAAATAAACTCTTATTTTATTTCCTGTTTTTTATGCGTTCAATTTGAAAACCATTCGATTGACAAATTGATTGGATGTGACCATGGAGTTGTACCTTATTATTGTGGTCGTGTTGTTCGCTTTGGCTATTTCAGATCTGATCGTCGGAGTGAGCAATGATGCTGTTAATTTTCTAAATTCCGCTCTTGGATCCAAAGTCGCTCCTCGCTGGGTCATTATGATTATCGCCAGCATTGGAATGTTGTTCGGAGTGACCTTTTCCAGCGGTATGATGGAAGTCGCTAGAAAGGGGATTTTTCAGCCTGAAAAATTTGTCATGCCGGAACTTTTGGTCATTTTTCTGGCTGTAATGCTCACCGATGTCATTCTGCTGGATCTCTATAACACCTTCGGGTTGCCGACCTCTACCACTGTTTCCGTTGTGTTTGAACTGCTGGGTTCTGCTGTTGCGGTTTCTTTTATCAAGATTCACCAGAGCGGCGTTGATCTTATCGAGATTGTCGACTATATCAACACTGCCAAAGCATTGGCGATTATCAGTGGTATTCTTCTCTCCATTATTATTGCATTCCTATCGGGAGTCATTATTCAATTTATCACCCGTCTGGTCTTTACATTTGATTTTGCAAAGCGCCTGAAACGATACGGCAGTCTTTGGGGTGGAACCGCGTTGAGTGCGATCTTGTATTTTGTCCTGATCAAGGGCGCAAAGGGTGCTTCTTTTATCACCGCCGAGACCGTAGACTGGATTCAAAATCATGCCCTGTTGATCCTGGGAAGCAGCCTGGTGTTCTGGACGGTTATTTTTCAATTGCTATTGTGGTTCACTCGTATCGATATGCTCAAGATCATTGTATTGATCGGAACCGGTGCCCTGGCAATGGCTTTTGCCGCAAATGATTTGGTTAACTTTATCGGTGTTCCCCTGGCTGGTTTCAGTTCATTCAAGATTGCCAACCTGACAACCGATCCTCTCAGTACGACCATGGAGGCCTTGGCACAGCCGGTAAAAAGCAATACGATTTATCTGTTGATAGCCGGTGCGATCATGGTGGTTACTCTGTGGTTCTCTAGGAAAGCCCGGACGGTGACCAAGACCGAAATCAGTCTTGGTCGGCAGGATGAGGGGGCTGAACGGTTTGATTCTACCGCTTTTTCCCGGGCATTGGTGCGTATGTCCATCGGTCTTGTGGATGGATTCGAAAAATTAACTCCATCCTCCCTTCGAAATTGGGTGAACAGTCGCTTTTCGTTTGAAGCGGAAGACGATATAGACAGCGATCCAACGGATGTGGCTTCTTTTGATCTTGTAAGAGCTTCCGTCAACCTGGTGGTGGCCAGTATGTTGGTTTCCATCGGCACCATGCTAAAGCTTCCTCTTTCTACTACTTATGTTACGTTTATGGTGGCCATGGGTACATCGCTTTCAGACCGTGCATGGGGACGGGAATCCGCCGTCTACCGGATCACGGGTGTACTCACGGTTATCGGTGGGTGGTTTTTCACCGCTCTGATGGCTTTTACGGTATCAGCGATATTTGCCACCTTGATCTACCATTTTCGGATCATAGCTGTCGTGTTACTGGTTGCGGTTGCGGTCTATTTCGTCTATCGGACTCATGTTTATCATCACAGCAAGGAAAAGGAAGAAAAGGGATTTCACAGCGATGTTGCCTTGGCCAAAACCGCTGATGAAGCCTTTTATGGAATCATGGCCGGTATGGGAACTTTTTTTGATTCCAGCAGCAAGACGATTAGCCGTATCTTTGAGT
>CAYPUH010000425.1:0-2918 GCA_964413725.1 uncultured Cytophagia bacterium | reverse complement strand
TTGGTAATCAACTCTACCAGCGTGTTGTGGGCACTGACAAACACCGCCTGACCGGTGGCATTGGCATTGGAATGGGTGGCGTATTTCGGTGTGGGAGCCGGCAGAACGTCGAATGCCGAGCACAAGTCCTCACCCGGATCGCCCAACAGCTCCGCCACATGCATCCCCGGCGACCAGCCATTGACCACACCGATAAACCGGTGTGTCTGTCCGTCCAGCGTCGGAACCTCGAAATAACTGATCGACGTTCCCGCCAGCACCGACGTATCGAACGCATACAGCTCTGTGCCGTCCCGTTTGATATACCGCGGTGCCACGCCGGCGCCATTGGTGAACAGATACTCACCATCGCCAACCGGCGCAATACCCAGACCCGCACTGCCGGCTTCAGGCAATACGATGTCATCACCCCGCACAAACGTCGCACTGTCCTCCTGGGTCAGCGTGAATATCTTGGCATTGCCACTGCCGGAGACGTACACCGTCGCGTCATCACCGGTGCCGCTCACCGCCAGCGCATCGCCCACTCGATCCTCCAGCTGCTCATCGAACACACGGACCGGTGACGACGACTCGTCCGCATAGTGATACAGCTTGAACGCCGTTCCCGAAAGCGCAAGATTGCCCACAAAAATCTGTCCGTCGGCCGTCGCCGCGACCATGTTGATGTGATAGGTACCGCCGCTGATCCCCTCGGTATCCAGATCCATCAGATACTCTCCCGTCGATGCGTCGAACACTTTGACAAAACTGCCGCCCACGCGACTCACCGTATAGATATGATCCGTGGCCGCACTATAGGCCACCGTCCGCACCATATGACCGGTGCCAAACCAGTCCGCGGAATCGGCCAGAACACGCCAGGCCAAAGGCCAGGTGACATAGGGCATGTAGGGAAGGGCTGAAATACTGTTGTTGGTGGCCAGTACGAACAGATTACCGGTGACCGGATCCACATCCACTGCGCCGACACCATTGGCGTTGTTGTTGGTTCCCAGATCGGTATAGATCACGGTGGGAACGGCATTGTCTGTTCCCATCCCGAGATTCACCAGGCGTGCAGTGGCAGGATTGTTGTTGCCGTCAAAGATGGCCAGAAAGGAACCATACTCTGTCTCGACGGACTGAACGGAAGATGCCCCACTGGCGGCGGTGCTGCCGGGAATCTCACCCATCAGAGCCCCCAGTGTATCCAGGAGGGTTACAGTACCGCCGGGATAAGTGGTCCAGAACCGGTCCGGTTCGATGGGATCGATATCCGTGGACCGGCCGCTTCCGGGGACCACAGTACCCACCGCAAAATCGGTTCCGTTCTCTGTTGTGAGAATGGTCATTTTGGCATTGGCATTGTTGCCGCTGATAAAAATCCGTGTATCGGTGCCGGTGCCAAAAACGGCAAACGCATCCCCATAGCGTGTGGCTCCGTCCACCGCGCCGTCCAGGGCGACAGTGGGAACCGCATCCTCATCCTCCCAGCGATAGACCTTGAAGGTATTGTCCACCGTCAGGTTGCACGCATAAATAACACCGTCTTCGGTAACAGCCACCTTGTTGAGGTGATAGGTCCCGCCGGAGACGCCGGTCATGTCCAACTGGGACAGACTGTCTCCCGTGGCAGCATCGAGAACCACGATGCGATGCCCACCGGTGCGGGTGGCCACCAGCACATGCTGGGTGGCCGGATTAAAGACCATGCTCCGGGTGGCGTTGTCGTTTTTGATAAAATTTTGAGGCGTTTGATCAGCTGTGATTTTCCACGTGCTGGTGGCGGTGGAATCAACCGCCAGTGCCCCCAGTGTCATGCAGAAAACCAACACCAGAGTGAAAAATGTAACCTTTTTCATAAAGGATCCTCCTGCAGTTAAACCGTTATGGATTGATTGAAATCAAAACCCTCCATCAGGTCATATGTGTCCTCCCTAATACGCGGTAAACGGAAACAAGGGATCATCGGTCCACTCTGTCAGCTGGTAGCGGTGATCCTCCTATTTGAGTATGGTCACTTTATGTATCGCCGATCGGGATCCGGCGGATATCCGCACAAAATAGAGACCGGAACTCAACTCTTCTGACGGCATCGCGATCTCGTGTCGGCCAGCAGACAGCTGACCCAACACGATCCGGTGAATCTCCCGCCCCCGGCTGTCAAACAATTCCAGCCTGACATCCGTGGCAGATGGCAGTAGAAAAGACACTGTGGCGCCGGAATTTACAGGGTTGGGATAGATCGACACGGGCAATCGAGAGTCCACAGAAGCCGTTCGAGGTTTGTGGAGCGAAACGACCGAGGTGATGGGCTCCTGACGGTTGCTATTCAGCAGCATCACCGCATCGGCGAAGAGAATATGCGACGACGATCCGGGGCGGGTAAGGGTGACCCTGACCGGCCCGGTTCCCTCTGTAATATTGAGGTCGCCGATTTTGCTCCAGCGGTTCCGCCCCTTGATACTCATGTCCACCTGAAAGGTATCGCTCACCGCACGCCCCGAAACGAGAAAACGGGCTTCCGGTTCGGCATTCCAGTGGTAGATGTTATAGTGATAGAGTTCATATCGACCGGGACGGGGCGGATTCAGATCATAGTGTATCGCCCCCTCGGTGCCGGCGGCAAGGTAGAGACATCCGTCCTCGAATCCGGACAATGTGGTATAGGGTGTCCAGTTGCCGGTCGTGGTGGTGCGTTCATCTGTCTCGTTCGCAATGATCGCCGGCAGCCGCCAGTCCGCGGGCTTGCCGGGTACCGGCACGGCCGAATCGTACACCGCCTCCCGTAACGCCGGCAGATCGTCCGCCACGGTATTGTAATACCAGATGACATGTCCATCAAGTCCCTGCTGTCGGGTGGTGCGCACCATGGCGATAAGTTCGTCGGCGGGTATCAGATACGAGTTGGCGATGCTGGTCAGTCCGGGAAAAAA
>CAYPUH010000424.1:501-2921 GCA_964413725.1 uncultured Cytophagia bacterium | reverse complement strand
ATTGACTATCTATCCAAATAAAGGCTTTAGAAGTTTGAGTGATTCTAATTGCATTAATTGGGAGGATAGGGATGGAAAAGATGAAGGATTCTTTTCTACATGTTCCTGAATCATTGCTTTTATTTTTGGAGGTGAATCAGGCCAATTGGCTTCCTGTCGAACGCGAGCGATCAATTCCATGGGATTATGTATTCCGAATTCCTCCAATTCAAAATCTTTTATACAAAGTTGTAGCACTTGTGTTTGACCAAGCTGGTCAACAGAACGATTTTTTGATGGGAGCTCCTTAACAGCTACAGGTTGTTTCCAGTTTTTAGGTACCCAGACCTTACGAAAGCCTGCAAAAACATACAATCTGTCGTCTACACCACCTGGAATATCTATCCCATTATTCAAAGTTAATGGACCGGGGGCAAAAGAGAGAACATAATTTTCTTCAGTTTCTATCATCCGTTGTAATTGCATTGAATCCAGGAAGGTAATTGCAATCGGGGCTTTAACATCGGTTTGATGTAAAAGCAGTTCAGCAAAGGCATAGCCTTGATTGGATATAAGATTATAGACAATTTCAGTATCTTTTAGAGAGCCATAAAGAACAGGAACAATAGCCTCATCTCCAAATTTACTCTGTAATTGCCCAGGTACAGGATTTGAACCATAGCCAATGACAGCAAACCGCTGTGACAACGGGGCAACAGACCACTTTTTAAGAGCATTGTCAAGAAGAGTCCGACCTTTATTTTCTCTTTGGACCATCAAAATCGAATCCGGCGAAACCTCGTAATTCTGATCGATAACAATCGGATAGACCATGCCATGGGCCAAAACGAAGCTCCATTCCGGTCGATTACCAGGATAGAGCTCGGGACGAGTCCTTGGAGCAATAAACGTATCAGCAGGAAGTGGAGATTTCACTTGTGAAGATTTGAATTTGATATCTGATCTGTTCATATCAAAATAATATCATTTAATTAAACCCAATCGCCAAAGATGTCGATAACTTTTTGTCGTGCTCTGTCCAGATGTTCTGGCTTGATATGTTTGGCAACCGTGGTGAGAGCGGCAGCCAGCGCACCCAGATCATCGGAATATCCAACGAGGGGTGTCAGGTCGGGAATCGCATCCAGGGGCACGATAAAATAACCCAATGCCCCGATCACCACGGTTTTTGCCCATTTTGGCGTGTCCGGATCCCGCAGAACATAATAGAGAACCAGCGCTTTTTCAACAACCTCCCGCCCTGCCAGCCGGGCCGCGGTCTTGACCTTGTCCCAAAAGGAGGTGTCGGAATAATGATCACTGTATCGGGGATCGTTCACAGCATTCCTTCCGGATAATGGTAAGATTTTACTTAAAATCGGTAGGTTGCACGTTCAGAGGGGTACACCGTATGTGTCGTGGATCGCATAAGAGTGTAATAGCGTCTATACCGTTCATAGGCATCGATCACGACCTCATCGTCTCTGGCCATACGTCCCACCACCCAATCGCGTAGTTTTTTACCCCCTCTATGTCGCTCTCGCTCCAGAATCCTGTCAAACCGTTTCACCTGCTCGGGAGTCAGACCATCCCGGATATCCTGGCTGTACTCGCTATTGAGATCATAAAAGATATCACCGTCGAAAGCGTGCCCGATTGAAGGCGGTCCCGACGACGCCTGTGCCACCGAGCTCTGACCCATTTTGAATGGGTACCTAAAGATATCACAAATATCCATTCCAAAGCACACTTTGGCGATGATGATCGTGATCGATACGGTAATGGTGATGGAAAACGACACCTGGATAACAGAACTCTTGAAAAAAGCCGAAAACCCCTTTGCGAGCAAATCGAACACCGTTTTGATGATCACAAAGAAAAAGGCAGTTACAACAAGAGCGACCAAAATGATACAACACGGATGATTCAGGCAATAATCCCCCATTCGAACACCCCCTGGTTTTTGTTCACGTTCAGATCATGCTCAGCCGATTCGACATGTCGTTTCTATGGCGCTGTATACAGGGTTTTCGTCCCTGCGGATACCCGAGGTCATGAGGGGGACAGGATTCCCTGCTCCCTCAATCCAGCTCTAAAAACACGCTCTTTTTCATCATCCTTAAGAGATGTTGGACTTTTCTAGTCATGCTTGTTTGCAATCAAAATCACTCCCCAAAGGGGATCTATGGGGACATGTAAAGATTCTGAAGCGAAATAATCCATTTTGTTCAAAACATCTCGCCAGGCAATATCTGGCCGAGGCGGGTAAAGGGTTATGGATCGTGAGTGGTCCGTTCGATTGATGGCAACAATGGCTGTCTCTTCCGGCAACTGACGGGAAAACGCATACACACCGCTGTCGTCATCGGTCAAAAGGGTCTGAAACTCACCCGTCTGTAATGCCGGATACTGATTGCGGAGATGAATCAATGTGCGATAAC
>CAYPUH010000424.1:0-491 GCA_964413725.1 uncultured Cytophagia bacterium | reverse complement strand
AGCCCAGCCAGCCCGAGATCCCCTCCCCTTCCCGGGCCACCCGGAAGGACCTACTCGAGGAGTGCACCACGCGAGCCCCCACTCCAGGCAGCCTCCGGGCCAACGTCGCGACTGGATACATCCCGATCCACCTCCACGTGATCAGGTGGATGCACAGACCCATCCGGTCCCACCCGTTCGGCTGCATAGTCCATATCCTCCCAGACCATGGGTTTTCGGCAACATGGATCGTTGCCTCCCCACATGCCTGCCTCATCACCATAATAGACCATGGGGGCACCCACATAGGTCATCTGAAACAGGACAAAGAGTTTTTGCAGGCGTCGGTCATCGGCATCGGGTTTCCGGACGCAATATGCGGGAGTGTCCAGCGGTTTGGAGAGTGTGTGGTATGCCCCCCAGTCCCGATACCTGCCGAGACCGCGATTGACGATATGAGAAGCCAGGCGGTCGGTATCATGGCTATCGAACAGATTTTGTGAGACCTGCGC
>CAYPUH010000423.1:0-2924 GCA_964413725.1 uncultured Cytophagia bacterium | reverse complement strand
GGCATGGCCACAGACATCAACGCCAGGGTATTGTCACCGACATGGGGTCGTGCATCACAGATTGGAATCATATCCTGAGATCGATCCGTCGATTCGAGGACATCGGCGAACCGGGTGGTCTTTTTCAGAACCGGAGGAAAGGCCTCGGCAAGAGCAAGTCCCCGTGAACGCGCGTAAAGATAGAGAGCCAATCCACCTCGTCCTGCAACCTGTTGAAAATAAGTCGGCCCTTCCGCATATCCACCGTCAGGTAAGATAACATTTTCCATACTGGCAATGAGGTCACGATAGGTCTCCTCGACCCGTGAACGCGCCCGGGGCCACCTGGATTCCAGACTCAACGCACCGGCCATACGACCCTGGGAAAAATAACACATCTGGTTGGTATGGTGAATATATTCATACTTCCAGGTTGAATAGTCTATGGTAGACATGGCTTCTTCCACGATTTTGCGCAGGACAAACTCTTTTCCCAACCAGGTAAAACAATCACCGGCCAGATCCAGAATCACAGCACATTCGTAGGCATAAAGAGATTGGGCAAATGCGCGATGGTTCCAGATCGAGCCGGGAAAATTTTCCGTCATCCCCTCCTTCCAGTGTTCACAGCTGGCAATGGAGAGGGCATAACGTGCCGCCATACGCAGAGCCTGCCGGTCCCGCAACAACATCCCCGCGAGTGCGAGTTGATACCCATAGCCGGGCCGGTACGTCAACAGACGGGTATGATCCCGCACGCGGTTCCATCGCCAGTTGTCGCGACTCACATACTCGCCGATAAAGGGTTCGGGGGATCGGTTCTTCAACCGTTCGATATCATGAGTATCAAGAATGCCATCCTCGACCGTCATTTTGGTGACATGTTGTCGCAAACGAGACAAATCATCTGTGTCGAACAACAAGCCTGTTCCAGGCTCAAAGCTGAACGGAATGGAATCCGGTTTCAGATACCCCACCCAGCTGGAATCGAAATGCGACCACTGTGCCAGATGAGCACCGAGTTGACGGGTATTTTGCAGGCCAATCCAATTGAACCAGCCATGTTGAGTTCCACTGTTCTCACTGTGAACCCAGAGCGTGAGTGTATCCAGTCGGGTTGCGCCATTCAGATCGAGTCCAATCTCCTTCATAGCCGATTCCATGACGGGTTCTGTCTCCATCCGCTGAATGCCGGCATCGGTCACCGCTCGCACGCCAACCACAGCACCTTCCGGAGGGGTCACCGACACGATCAGGCGATCATAAGCGTGTACATCCACGTCCATCATCCGGCTCATCTCCAGGGCCGGTGCTTGTTTGGGCGTACGTACCCACTCAAAAGACACCCAGCACCAGTTTTGCCAGACGCGCAATCCGGATACAGAATCAGATTTCACCTGCCACTCGGACAGACCGCTGAGGGTGGGATCCCAGAACGGCTCCAGTATCGCTTCAGCGGAATTGATTGGAGTGACCCGGATATCGGCACGATAATTATCCGGCACGATATCCTGTTCAGGACCGGCATAAACCATTGAAAGCAGCAGTAAGAGTGACAGCAGCAGGACAAATCGCATGACGGGCCTCCGGGCAGAGAGAAATACAGGGAACGGTCGGGATTGTGAAAATGTGAGAAAGCACAGGACACGCAGTTTTAGAGAATACAACTCTGATGTAAAAATGGCAAGTAAAATGTCGTGGAATAAATGGCTGTGGATAGAGGTCTAATCATTTGTTCATCATCGTATTTGCGACATAACCGTCCCGGAGGAGACCTTTTGGATCATCGTCCTGATGAATACAACAAAAAAATTCCTCTCGTGGACATCTATTCAAAGGAGAAGCGATGAAAAAGCTATGGATTGGCTTGTTGCTGGCAGCCTTGATCCTGGTGTCCACCCTCATGATCGTTCGTTCCGGGGACACCTCCGGTGCCCCCCTGTATTCGTTCAGTACCGTCAGCCGGGGGAGTCTGGCCAATACCGTTTCCGCCACCGGCACTCTTGAACCGGTATCCACGGTGGAGATCGGCACGCAGGTGTCCGGGATTGTGGAACGCGTATGGGTCGATTATAACGACCGTGTGACATCCGGTCAACGGCTCGCACAGCTGGATACCACCCTTCTGGCCGTTCAATTGCGGGATGCGCAGATCAATGCCGACAACGCAAAAGCACGACTGGAGGAATCAGAGTATACCTTCAAACAGGCAAAGGATCTCTATGACCGCGAGATGCAATCGGAAAAAAGTTATGTGCAGGCCAGGGTCAGTTATCTGACCGCACAGGGAGACTATCGGTCCGCTCTAAACGCGGTCACGCGATCGGAACGAAATCTCAATTATGCCTTTATCCGCTCCCCCATCACCGGAACGGTTATCGATCGGTCTATCGAGGAAGGACAGACGGTTGCGGCCAGTTTACAATCTCCGGTACTGTTTACCCTGGCTGAAGATTTGACCCGGATGGAAATACACGCCCAGGTGGATGAAAGCGATATCGGCCTGATCGAGGAGGACCTGCCCGTGACCTTTACCGTTCAGGCCTATCCCGATCGGTCTTTTGAGGGTTTCGTGCGCCAGGTTCGGCTTCTTCCGGAATCCATATCAAATGTCGTCAACTATACGGTGGTGATCGATGCGAAAAATCCACACGGCGTGTTGCTGCCGGGCATGACCGCTATGATCGATTTTGTCATCGAATCCAGGGACGATATACTGATGGTTCCAGTGTCCGCAGTGAAAGTGACGCCTTCAGAGGAAATGGTAGCAAGTGTACGCGAGAAACGTAAAAACCGGTTGCAGGGAGGGCGTCGGGATTCTTTACGCCAGGCCCTGGCCGGACGATGGATGCGAAACCGGGACTCCCGGCCTGCCAATCTGACTCTGTTATGGATCCAGTCAAAAGAGGATTCTTTCGACGCCATACCCGTCCGGACCGGTATCA
>CAYPUH010000422.1:0-2940 GCA_964413725.1 uncultured Cytophagia bacterium | reverse complement strand
ATGTACAAGTCAGCGCTCCCGTTTAACCGGTTTATGACTCAAACCTATTACGATCACAATGGGGCCTTTTTCCCGGAAACAATGTATTTCTGGGGCGGGTATGTGATGGATAATTTCGGCTGGCAAACCGATGCCAGCACGTTCCGCCATGTTGAAAACCGATATATTCGATACTATTACCAGGGCGGTCTGGAAGTATCCGCCCTGATGCTCGATGCATATCGTTTTACAGAGGATTCGGTCTTTTTGATTGATACCGTTCTGCCTTTCACGGAATCTGTGGTTCGGTTTTATGACGAACACTATCCTCTGGATGACGAGGGGACCTATCGGTTGCACCCCGCTCAGGCTCTTGAAACCTATTGGGAAGCGGTAAATCCCACCCCACCTATAGCCGGGCTACATTGGGTTGTGTCCAAAATACTCGACCTTCCGGATTCGTTGCTCAGCCTCGAACAACAAGATTTTTTCGCGCAGGTATCCCGTCAGTTGCCGCCAATACCTTTGGGAGAAAAAGAGGGACGACATATGGTGTTGCCTGGTGAGCATACTGCCGGAGAACCCCGCAATCACGAAAATCCAGAATTTTATGCCATTTTTCCCTATCGCCATTTTGGTGTCAATAAACCCAATCTTTATCTGATGATTCCTCCATTTGAGAACGCTCGGGTTAAGGTGGCGAACGGGTGGCAACATTATGATTTGAATGCGGCTCTTATGGGATATACCGACATCGCACAGGATCTTTTGGTGAAACGAACTCTGGGGACGCATGAAAACAGCCGGTTTCCGGTTTTTTGGGGGCCCAACTATGACTGGGTGCCAGATCAGGATCATGGCAGCTGTCTGATGCTGACCCTCCAACGAATGCTGATGCAGACTCGTAAGGATCGCATTTTTCTTTTTCCTGCATGGCCACTGGAATGGAATGTCAGATTCAAGATACACGCTCCACGGGAAACCGTCATAGAGGGAGAACTGCGGGATGGATCTGTATCTTACCTCAACATCTCTCCGGAACACCGCCGTGACGATATTGTGAATTGTCTATCACCATAGTTTTTTACAATCTGGACTTGTCGTTATCACTCAACGTGTTAACGCATGAAACATGTTGCTACAATATAGTCATAGTCGTCTGGCTAAACATTAAAGGTTCTGCTATGCGTTTCTAGTCATCACCATCGTATATCTTTGAAACGAGAGAGGTATGCTGATAAAAAACTCGAGTCAGCCGGTGGACTTTTCAAGAGCCGAATACAATATCCTCAGAGTCCTGTGGAAGATGAAAAGAGCCACGGTTGGTAAAATTCACGATCGGTTGCAGGATAGGGTGGATTGGGCCTATACCACCACCAAGTCCATGATGCACCGAATGATGGGGAAAGGCTTGTCACAACGCGAGCGCTTTCACGACATCTATCTCCATGAACCTCGTATTTCATGCCCCGCCGGACTGGCGTGGATGGTTGAATTTTTTGCCAATCGCGTTCTGGAAACCGAGATCGACTCTGGTATCTCTGTTTACCCGGAATCAAAATCGATATGAATCGTTACTCTCTTGCATATGGGTATGGAATCGGTGCGGTTCTGCTTTGGTCCACTGTGGCCACTGCATTCAAACTGGCGCTGCAAGAATTGACGGTTTACCAGCTACTCCTATGGTCCTCTCTGTTTTCGTCGATTTTGCTGACCTTTATCGTGCTTGGCTCGATCTCTGGTCCCACTCTCGCTGAATACATTCGTCAGAGTTGGAAAAAATCAATGATGATGGGACTCGTCAATCCGGTTTTTTATTATGCGGTGCTTTTCAAGGCGTATGATTTGCTACCGGCACAAATCGCTCAGCCGCTGAACTATACCTGGCCTATTGTTTTGACTGTTTTGGCCATTCCACTTTTGGGAGAACGGCCTGGTTGGCGTCAATGGGGTGCTATGGGTATGGGATTTATGGGAATCGTTGTGATTTCAAATGGTGGGTCTTTTAGCACTCATTCCGATATCAGCGCAACAGGAATCTTTTTAGGACTGACCAGCGCAGTTATCTGGGCCCTGTATTGGCTTTATAATGTCCGGGATCCCCGCCCGGCTGCTGTAAAGCTGTGTATGAATTTTATCTTTGGGACTGTCATTTTGGCCATCCTGGCACCGATATTCGGATGGAATCTCGGAATATCCTTAAAAGGGGCCCTGGTGGCAGGTTATATTGGACTTTTTGAGATGGGTATCACCTTTTTGCTTTGGCTCAACGCGCTAAAGTCTGCAGACAGTACGGCACGTATCAGTTACCTCATCTATCTGGTCCCGTTTTGTTCTCTGGTGTTCATCCATTTTATCCTCGACGAGACCATCCGAATCAGCACGCTGACAGGATTGGTGTTGATCGTGACCGGATTGATCTTCCAGTCCGTGACAAGATCTGCAAAATCCCCTCAAGACAATCCCTCGATTCATCGCAATACCCGTTGACATCCGAATCCATTTCCTAGCCGTGACTGCAGTAAACCAGGTGTTTGGTGACAAGATACCGCATCAGAGTTTTGGATTTAGATGGCTGGTCGTTACCCAGACAGACTCCAAATGGCTGTTCTATTTCACACTGAACCCACAAGATACGACGTGTGATGTACAGACTTTTTGAGGAATGTATTGAATTTTATCACTGTTTTTTTATATTAAGTAATAGTATAACCGTTACTTGGCAATAGTTCTCGGTTTTTCTTATAAACCCGGACGGAGATTATATCCCACCCGATCAAGTGTCTTATCCTTAAGAAAAAGAAAGTTGTAGATGCAACCGGGAGGGTGATGGATTGTTTTACACGATAAAAAAGTAATGACATTGCCGTTTGTGATCGAGTCATTTCCGTGGCAAACTATTCACCGATGTTGTTCAGTCAGGGACCATTTTGGCCCAGAATTGTTCACCCTTGTAGAAGC
>CAYPUH010000421.1:0-2940 GCA_964413725.1 uncultured Cytophagia bacterium | reverse complement strand
TCGATCATCGCCGACCTCATCGCCACCCGCGTTTCGGATTACGTGGTGACCGAAGCCGGATTTGGATTTGATTTGGGCGCGGAAAAGTTTTTTGATATCAAATGTGAGCATTCGGGTCTTTCACCCAAAGCGGTTGTTCTGGTGGCCACTATTCGTGCACTGCGATATCACGGTGATGCGGATCTGAAAACCATTGACAATCCCAATCCGGAAGCCGTCAAACGCGGTCTGGCGAATTTGGAAAAACACATCGAAAACATTGGACATTTTAAAATCTGTCCGGTGGTCGCCATCAACCGGTTCAGCAGTGACACAGATAAAGAGATTGCGATCGTTAAAGAAAAATGTCAGGACATGGGAGTGGAGGTGGCCGTAGCCAATGTCTGGGCAAAGGGAGGTGATGGTGCCCGGGAACTGTCCGAAAAAGTCATCAAGACGGTAGAACAGTGTCAGTCACGCTATCAACCTCTTTACAAGCGTGAATGGAGCGTTGAGGATAAAATCGAAACCATTGCGACCAAAATCTATGGAGCCAAGGCGATCGATTACACCTCAAAAGCCCGATCCGATCTACGGAAAATTTCCCGACTCGGTCTGGAACATCTCAGCGTCTGTATTGCCAAAACTCAGAAATCTCTTTCAGACAATCCAAAGCTTTTGGGCCGTCCCAAAGATTTCATTGTGACAGTGCGTGAAATTGAAATTGCCTCTGGCGCCGGATTTTTGATCCCTATCACGGGAGATATCATGCGGATGCCCGGTCTACCCTCTCAACCGGCAGCCGAGGGAATCGATATCGACGATAACGGCCAGATCAGCGGACTGTTCTAACCTCTTTCTATACTCAACTGTCAGGACCGACAGGATTCTGAACCTTCCGTCGGTCATATAGTTAGCATATGTAACAGTGAACGGGCTGTCCATTGGATAGCCCGTTTCTGCATATCGGTGATGGAAACTCTAGAGATCCATAAACCGCTCGATATCTCTTGAGAGACGTTTGCGATCCTGTTCAGCTGTTTTAAGCAATTCCCTGAACAGTTCACGGACATCGTCACAATCCGAACAGGATGCCATCTCTCGGTAGAAATCGATCAGACAAGAATCCCATCTCAAAGCCAACTCGGATACATCATCGATGGACATATCGGGACGGACCTCCAAATGTTGGCAGGTTTCAAACAAATCCTTTTCCGTGGTATACTGAAACCAATTCTCAAGAATTCGCTTTGAGGCGGCGTTTTCATACTCGCTCAATGCCTCATCCAGCCTGGCTTCATGACGACTGAGATAATGCAGCAAGAGTTTTACCCGTTCAATAGCCGCCTGGTCGGAAAGACGATGAAAATATTCACTCAAAGCGCGATGAAAGCGTCTGACATGGTCGATCACATCTCGAGTGCGTTCGAATGTTCTCATAATAACTCCTTACAGGCGATCTATTGAAACCCTTGTATTTTGACCAAAGATATCAAATTTCCAGGTAATCATAAAGCGATTTCACCCGGTAAATAAAACACCATCAAAGGGAAATAAATTCAGCGACGCTGCCCTTTTCTATTCCGAGAAGTCAAGATCCCAGAGATTTCATTCTATCAGTGTAATATCGAACCAGATCCCATTTGGCATCCGGTGCCAACCGATGATCGATACAGGGCAGATATCCACCCAGCTCAATGAGCGGACGCAATCGTTCAACTTCCTCATCCACGGCATGACGATCCCGTGAAAAAACCGTCTTGTCGACACCACCAACTCCTCTCAGCTCCCGACCATACTGTTCTCGCCAGGGTTTAATACTGGCTCTCCAGGTTCCCACCTCGATCGGAAACATAATATTGATACCGTTTTCCAGCCAAATGGGCAATAGTGCATCGATGTTGCCATCACAATCCAGGGATATCAGGTCAACACCATACGAGTGTAGCAGGTCTGTTATCCGCCGATAATGAGGTCCAACCTTTTCCCGAAACAGACCGGGAGAAACGAGAGGTCCATTTTTGAAGCAGATATCTTCCCAGAAATGGGCAAAATCAAATTGGACACCCGTTTCCAGAGCGGCTTTGACATTTTGAAAGGAAAGCGCCGCATATGCGTCCAGAATCTCGTCGAATAGGGGTTCATCATCGACAGCCAAATAGCAGGCCCCTTCAACCCCCACCAGATTTCTCATCATTCCATACAAGCTTCCACAAAACAAACCAAAGGGACTCTCACGCTCTTCCGGAGGCGGGGGGGGCGTATTCTGAAGCATATCCCTGACTCGCTCCGGTACCCATGCGAGACGCCATTTATAGTGTTCCTGCCAGGACTGTCGATCGGTTAACAAATGCTCGATCTCTGCAGGAATCGATCCGGCTCCGGATTTCTCCATCAGCACCACACCGTTTTCATCCCGCACATGCCGGCTACCATCGGGAAACGTTTGAACCACCTGTCGTTCGAATGGCGGTCTCAGCTGAAAATCGGGTTCAAAGAAACGAGCCCAATTGAAATCGAATCCCAGCCGTTCACCAATCAATATATCGACTTTATTCCCATCCCCCCATTTTTCATAATCAATACCCCTGAGATGACCCTCAGCAGCCCATTTTTCCAGAGTTTCGTCCCAAAAGCCAAAATGAATCAATGGCAACCGATCATAGGATTGATAATGCAATACGGCCAGTGTACGTTCACGAGATGTCATCGTACGGGTCTCCTTGTCAAAATTGTCATGTTTGGGGTATCAATCGTTTGGAAAGCGGCATCCGATACGGATGCCTCCGGTGGGGACATCCTGCACGTCCAGTTGGCCATTGATGGTTCCGGCGCGATACATCATGGTTCTGATACCCAATCCCCTCCCGTTCAGAATATCTGTGGCTTGTCCACGACCGTTGTCCTCGATCGGCAGATAAATCTGCTTGGTGCCATCTTGTTGCAGAGTAAGGGTAATCG
>CAYPUH010000420.1:0-2970 GCA_964413725.1 uncultured Cytophagia bacterium | reverse complement strand
AATTGATTTTAATAGAATTGTTGCGGGGTGTCCGGTCGTTCGACCGGACACTAGTGATTTTTTATGAATATTTAATACCAAAATGGTGTTTTTCTTGTCGCTTTCTTTTGTCTCTTTTTTTCCGAGCCCTCTGTGGTCATCATTTTTGTATTGCAATGTTTATTTTTGGACAAGAATGATGTTTGATGTATATTAAATGTATCAACCCCCTTCCAACACTCTAACATACAGGAGCATCTATGGCACGCGTATCGCACTGGTGGCAGGCGGCCAGACCCTTTTCCTTCACGGTCAGCGTCCTTCCTCCCCTGCTTGGAAGCCTGATCGCAGTGATGGAACATCCGTCACTGTCATTTAATACGTCTCATTTCATTCTGGTACTCTTTGGCTGTGTTCTGGCTCATGCGGCAGCCAACATGTTGTCCGATTATTTCGACTATCGAAAACGAGTGGATCGCGAGGGCACTTTTGGATCCAGCGGCGTTTTGGTGCGAGGGTTGTTATCGCCGTCCCAGATCCTGCGCGGGGCCATCGTGGCATATGCCGTTGCCGCGGCAATAGGTCTCTACCTGATCCTGAGCATCCCCAATGGCACCGGTCTTCTCTGGCTGATCCTTTTGGGCGCGATCCTGGGAATATTCTATACCGCCGGTCCCATCGCCTTTAAATATCGGGCCCTGGGTGACCTGGCGGTGTTCATCTCATTTGGGTCAGCCATGACTCTGGGTGCCTATTATGTTCAGTCACACCAGTTCTCCTGGGCGCCGGTTCTCTACGTGCTCCCCCTCGCGCTGCTGGTGGACGCAATCCTGCACAGCAACAATCTGCGGGATATTGAAAACGACCAAGCGGTTCACATCAAAACCGTGCCGATTCTGTTGGGCGAAGAGGCATCCAAGGCGATATACATAACTCTGATCTTCGGGGCTTATGTCCTGACAGCGGTGCTGGTGATCCTGACCGACATGCCGGCCCTGACCCTAGCAACACTCCTGTCCCTGCCCCTGGCCATCAAACTGGCAAAACTCGTCTCCAACAAGGCCAACACCGATCCGAATCAATTCGCGATGATCGACGCGGCAACCGCACAGCTTCATTCCGCCTTTGGCATCCTCTTGCTGGTTTCTCTGGCCGTACATCACTTCTTGCTCTGATCTTCCTGTCGGGTGCCCGGAAACCGGACACCCGACTCACCCGAATCGGAATTCATAACCTGACGGGACACCTGATATGAAATCAAATGAAAAACACAAGGTTCACACACCCGCAACACTCTGGATGCTGACATCCAGTCTTGTGGTCGCGTTCGCCCTGTGGATGGCCGTCTTTGTCTGGCAACCCTTTAATTTTTGGCTCATGATGACGATCAGCACCTCTGTATTGATACTGCTGACCCGTATTAGCGGCGAACGGATATTCAACTCTCGAACCCCTTCTGTCTGGGACTGGATCCGGGGCGGACTTTTGGCGCTTGTGCTCTATGGTATTTTTTGGGCTGGGAATCACCTTCTCGTCGCGCTCTCCGATCTGTTGCCCGTTCTGGGCGAGCGCGAGCGACATCTGCAGAGTGTCTATGCCAATCGGGGAGTGTGGCCTCCCGCTCTGGTCGCGCTTGTGCTGTTTTTCCCCATCGGCTTTGCCGAAGAAGTCTTTTGGCGGGGTTACATCCAGAAGGTCCTGTCCCGTAGGGTATCCCCTGCCGGTGGGTTTTTCCTGGCCACCGCTCTCTATACCGGAGTCCATCTGCCCACCGCCAACCCCATCCTGATCCTGGCCTCTCTGGTGTGTGGGCTGTTCTGGGGCGGATTGTACTGGAAAACCGGACGTCTCTGGCCCCTGGCACTCTCGCATATGCTGTGGGATCCCTTTATCTTTGTCTTCTTTCCACTACAATAGTGATTTCCAACCCTCGAAAACACAAGTGCAAAATCCGGAATATTTATACCTTCTGAATGTTACACAGAAAAGATCCATCGGTATACGAGAGCTTCTCGTGTCCGTTGCGTTGATTCCGGCTCCCTTTTGTAAACGAGGGGTGTCGGATACATTTTAGAAAGGAAAACAGCCATGTTTAAAAACGTACTGGTTATCGCTATCCTGATGGTCATGGCAGGTACATCCACCGGCTTTGCCTCCAAAGCCTCTGTGGATTCGGTCCTTGACTTAAAAATGGTCACGATAGAGGGCGACACCGTCAACCTCGATATATACAGCGGCAAGGTAATCCTGATGGTGAATGTGGCCAGCAAGTGTGGACTCACGCCACAATACGAGGGGTTGCAGGAGCTCTATCAGACCTACAAAGAGCGGGGATTTGTGATCCTCGGGTTTCCGGCAAACAATTTTGCCAACCAGGAACCCGGTACCGATCAGGAAATCAAACAGTTTTGTACCACAACCTTTGGGGTCACCTTTCCCATGTTCTCTAAACTATCGGTCAAGGGAGAGGACATGCATCCTCTTTACCATTACCTGACCTCACAGGCAACCAATGGTGAATTCGCGGGCGAGATCAGTTGGAATTTTACCAAATTCCTGATCGGAAAAGACGGCACGGTGATCGATCGGTTCGCGCCCAAAACCAAACCCAAAGACCCCAAAGTGATTCAGGCCATCGAAAAGGCGTTGTAAGCAATCTAGGACAAAGGCACCAGGACCAACAAGAAAAAGGAAATAAATCAAACGAATCATCAAATGCCTCTCTGAAAGACACACCTTCGGATGGTACGCTCCCAATCAATTCTCAGCCCCACCTATGCCCCCTCCGGTCTGGCTCCGGCGACGCACCCACGACGCCTGCTCGCTGTCCCTGACACTCCCCGGGGGAGAATAACACCTGTGTAATTCTTTTCAGCTGAGGGAAAATGTCTCACACAAGTTAATATGGGAAAAAGAGGGCATAGAGTAGTCGCGGATCAATGGCGATGACAGGCAGATATAGTCCACCTGAGAGGTGGACTATATCTCTGG
>CAYPUH010000419.1:2430-2974 GCA_964413725.1 uncultured Cytophagia bacterium | reverse complement strand
TCCGAACGACCTGTAAAAATTCCCTGGCAAGTTCGTCTTCCTCCTGGAGGGTGATGGCGTAGGAGGGACGGGGAATGACGACCAGAGCGAATGTGATGGAATAAACGATAATTGCGGTAAATTTTTTATTGCAAAACATGGTGTGGGCTCGTAAAATGAGTTTGGTTTCTTGTGGAAATCGAAACGTATGACGGTTTCGATGAATGGCGCATCGAACGGACCAATCAATGAGTTTGTCAGGAAAAGCAGCGAAGAACGTGCAAATAAAAAAATGAATTTTCTGTAGCAGGTACTATTGAATTATACCATAAATAATGATATGACGTGGAAGCAACATTACAAGAGGCATTGATCTGCCTATTGGCAAGATGTTCAAGATCTGACTCCCTTCTGTTTAAATTTGTTGAAGTTTTATAATAATTTTAAGTAAAGAGACAATGTGCTGGAACTTGGGAGTGCCGGTCGCAACCTCCTAATGATCTGAGCAGAGAAAAGTGAATAATGCGATTCGCAAAAAAGGCAAATAGATACATAAGCATCCTCC
>CAYPUH010000419.1:0-2420 GCA_964413725.1 uncultured Cytophagia bacterium | reverse complement strand
CTATCACTGTTTTATTGCCGCATTTGCCGTATTTTGCACCAGAGGACATGAGTCGGGACGGGAAGGTGGATCTTCGGGATGCGATTCTATTGGTCAAGCATTTTGAAGACTCAGTCGCCACTCCAAGAACGTCGCTAAAGGGACTCGATTCCCTCATTAACACCTTTCATGTGACTTCCGGCCTTACACAAGTGATAAAAAAAGGCGAGCGGGAAACCATCAGTTTCAGCGATGCGCCATGCGCCGTATCGTCGGTGTCAGCAATATTTCAATACCAGTTAGACTTTTCAAAACCGTTCGATAAATCTACTGATTTCAGGTCCACTCACACCAGACCGAATGTCCCACCTCCACGTTTTGTCTTGTCGTAAACATAGTAATGTATTTTTCGATATCTAAGTTGATGGTGTTTTAAATAATTCCTTTAAAACATAGGAGTTTAGAGATGAAAAGAAATTTATTAATTCTTGTTTTAACGTGTATTTTCTTCCTTGCGGCGACAACAGTTTCACTGGCAGCGACCCTGCAAGTAGGCGATGCATGCACGCCTGCGGGTGGAACCCTTCAAATACCGATTTATGCAATCTCATCCACTGGCGATGCCACAGGTCTGGCGGGCGCAGCATTTACCGTTGAATTCAATGATACCATTATTACCAATGCGAATATCACAAGCGAGTTTTTTGAGACATTCGAAACACAGCTAAAATCGGTCGATCCGGACCATGCAGGGCCGTTCGAGGCGGATGGATATGAGAAACCGCTGGTGGATAATGCCGTGAGTGGAACCGGCGTATCTGTTGCGGCCGCTAGAGTTGGAGAGAAAGCGATAGACTCGGCTGCCCCGGGAACGGTGATTTTTTATCTCAATGGTACCATCAGTCAAGATGCTGTAGTGGATGATACCTATGATGTCAGAATCGTCCCGACGGTCTTGGATAACACCAATGCAGGATACGATGCGGCTGGGGAAGAAATTGATCTTCTGATCGGCGCAGACGAAACGATAACAGACCCCGCAGCCACTGATGCCTACCCGATATTGCTTTCGGCCGCGAACCATGATGCGGAAAGTTCAAAAGGTACTTTAACGATATGCCCCCCAGGACCACAAACGAACTTTGACATCGATGGCAATGCAACACCTAATGTGCTGGCTGATGGCGTGTTAATTATCAGATATATGCTTGGCCTGGAGGGTGATCAACTGGTTGATGGTGCGGTTGGGCAAGGCGCAACGAGGGCTACTGCAGACGCCATTATGGCTTATTTGGATACTGCGGCAGGAGAAGGGCTTACCGACGTTGACGATAATGGAACTCCAAATGTGCTTGCTGACGGTGTGCTGATAATTAGGTATATGCTTGGCCTTACTGGTGATGATTTGATTGATGGAGCAATCGGTCAGGGTGCTAATCGGAACACTGCTCAAGCAATCGAATCTTTCTTGTCGGGGTTTGACCTATAAAGATGATTTTTGTGTATTCATACTGTAATTGAATCCATATTATTTCCACTAATGACCCAATTTAGGACAGGGAGGTTGAGGATGACAATTCAAAATTTGAAAAACAATTTTTGGCTGACGTGTAGTGTGCTTGCGCTGGCTGTAATGTTGGTTGGAGCCACCCATTCATCTGCATCAGCCCAAGAAAGTCAGATCGTTACTCTGACAACAGATGATGCTCTGGTTGTCGATCAAACGTTTGACGTTGTGGTGTCATATGAAACGAGTGACGATGCAGACTCATCATTAGGAATTGGGTTTTTTGTTTATTTCGACTCAGATGCTGTCGATTACCTTGGAACTACAGATTATGTAGATACAACTGCATCTTCACCACTAAATCAGACAGTGATCCCAGGAACAGAAGATGTTGAGCCTGACACCGATGATGAAGATGGTGATCCTGATACCGATAGTGTCATAGCGTTTAAGTTCGTTGACTTTAATAGCGCTTTTGCACAAGGCGATATTGCAACACTTCAATTCACCCTCTTGAGTCGGCCAACGCAAATTAATGTTGGCCAAAACCTCAATGTTAATGACACTTCTTACGAAGGGTTTACCGGCAACCCCCTTCCTATCAGCGATCAGCAAACCGTGCAGTACACCATTAACGCATCTGTATCGCCTTCTGAGGGTGGCAGCATCACCCCGAGTGGAGCCGTTTCCGTCAATGACGGAGCCGATCAGACATTTACTGTCTCGGCGAATGCCGGCTATACCGTGGAAAGCGTCACAGTGGACGGTGCGGCAGAACAACTGGATGCCAATAACGAGTATACCTTTACCGGCGTTACTGACGATCACACGATCGCGGTTGCCTTTCAATCCAGTCAAACGGTATCCTATACGATTACAGCATCCGCGACGCCTTCGGCGGGTGGCAGCATCACCCCGAGCGGAAGCGTTTCCG
>CAYPUH010000418.1:0-2976 GCA_964413725.1 uncultured Cytophagia bacterium | reverse complement strand
ATCCACCCCCCGCCGCGCCCCCCCGCCCCACCGCATCCCCCCCCACGCCAAATCAACACATCCCCCCGGCCTGGAGCACCCCCGACGATTCAGGAGCACGGTTGAGTTTGTGTGTCCAGACCACCGAGAGAGGGGGAGAGACGCTTTCGGGTGTAAAAAAGGTCCGCGCCGGATTTTGTCCGAGCTGGGGCCAGTCCGATTCACTCAAGGTGTTGAGGGACGACAACGTCACCGATCCACAGCCCATTGTCATCACCAACACTCCGGCGATGCTGAATATCGAAAACCATTTCATATTAGAAATCCCATCCGAAAAAGAATTGCGTAAACCAGTTATTGTCCATGTCCCAGTTGTTCGGATCATAGAACGAGTCGGGATGATCGATCGTGAACTTGCGCCCCATATCCAGACGAAGAACCAGCATGCCACCAAGACGAAAGCGGATACCAAAACCGGTACTTCCCAGAATCTGGTCAAAAGAATCTTCCCAGGCGTTTCCCATATCCATGAACAGAGCACCGCGAATGGAGCTGAACCCCATGCCTCCGAAGGGAAAGTTGATCATGAATTGATCGATGAACGGGAACCGCAATTCGTTGCTGATGAGGGCGAGTTTTGTTCCTGCCAGTCGTCTGAATCGATACCCTCTAAGATCCCAGCTTCCTCCCATGAAAAAAGGTGTCGCTTCCCGACCGTGATTGACCATGCTCCAGAGTCGCACCGCGTGGGTGATGCGCCGACTGATGCGAAAATAACGTCTCATGTCCAGAATTCCCGTGAAAAAGTTGACGTGATTGTTTGCCACGTCACGTGTGAATCCCAGGGTCAGGTTGAATCGTTCTCCGTCGATGGGACCTGTGGGGCCCCAGAGAGACGTGTCTTTGATATAGGAGGCAAAATTGGATACCAGCAGGGCTTTGCGCCGATAGTCGTCCAGAAACCATTCCTTGTCTGAATAGCGTACATTGAGGCTGGCTTCGATACGTCTGAATTTTGAAAACGGATAGCTCAGGGCGCCAAATCCACCCAGACGACGCTCCCAGAACCAGTAATCATACCGGTTATAGTAGCGTCCGGAGAGATGATAAACACCGGATGAAAAGTTGGTTCGGCGGGAGAGATCCACACGGGATACGGCAATATTAAAGGATTCCAGAAATTCATCCCGGGTCTGGGCATTGTTAAAAAGCAGGAAGAAATATTGATGGTTGCCCAGCATATCGGATACGACCAACTGAGCCCCTCCGGCGGTGCCAAAGATGGGGTCCAGAGCGATCTGACTCTGCGCGATATCCAGATCGTATTGGGCTTTATATTTAATGGTCTTTTCCGCAATATTGCCGTCAATCCGCTCAAACGTCCATTTGTTTACAGAGGAATGGGGAGGTGCTGTGGGGTTGGGAGCCAGCGAGTCAATATGCGCTTTGGCATCCTCATAACGATGAATCTGATAGGAAAAATTTTCAAATGCCGTAAATAACAGATGACCATCATCTGTCCATTCGGGATCAAAGGCGCCAGTCGTCAGATGAGTCACCTGCTTTAGAAACGAGCTGTCGGCCTGTTGAACAGGAGCCCATGATGCTGGCAATACAGTCAGACTGTTGGACGCGAGCATGTCCGGCGCGGGCTCGATTTGAAGAACCCAGATATTGGATGTGCCGTTTCGATCTGAAGAAAAAGTCAAGTAGCGACCATCGGGCGACCAGGTAGGACCCGCATCATTGAAACTGCCATAGGTGACCGGCAAGACCTGATGTGTGCTACGATCATGTACGAACAGATTGTAAAATCCGTCCTGACCGGGTTCTCCCCGGTCGGAACTGAACGCCAGATACCGTCCATCCGGAGACCAGGATGGCTCTTTGTCATCATAATAATCATCCGTGAGTCGGGTCAGATGATCGTCGTTGATGTCATAGATATAGAGGTCTGCTTTGCCGGAAAATCTCAACCCGGAAAAAGCGATCTGACTGCCATCGGGTGACCAGGTCGGGGAATAGATAGAGACCATATTCGGGAATTGATGTTGGGAAATGACCTTTTTTGAATGGATATCATACAGATAGAGAATGTCCTGCTCACCGCTTTTTGAGGTAAAGGCCAATGTCCCCTCTGGGTTGACATCGATTTTACTGCTCAGGAGATGAAACGATTCAAACTCTTTTGTCCTCTCACCGGCGACCAGAGTGGTTGCCTTGGGTTCTTTGGTTTGTTTGACGATGGGTTCGATATATATATTGGAATAACCGGTTCGATTTGAGAGAAAAACCACATGGGGGTCACCGTCTTTTCGATAAAAAGCGGGCTTGATGTTGATCCCGGTATGGGTCAATTGGTCGGCAATCATGCTGGCCGAGTCGTGTTCCTTTAAAAGAGGAAACCGTGATTTTTTCAGGTGATAGATCCATTCCTTATCGAATTCCTTGTAGGATTTGCCCATGGTGAATTGTAAGACTTTATGATATTGTTCGGAAATCCACAGATTTTCGATCAATTCGAGCAGTTTGTTTTCACCGTAATGGTTTGCGATGTATCTTAAAATGGCCTGCCCCTCCTTGTACATGAGAAACGAGCCATTGATCTGATATATTCGCTGCAGAGGAAAGACGTAATCATTCAGGGCGGCATCGCGGATGAACATCTCTGCCTGCGTGTCCCATCCTGTCGACCAATATTCGGCAAGCCCTTCCACAAACCAAAGTGGAAGTCCAGGACGATTGATCTGGTTACGAGCTTTCAGGACCTGTCGTTCTTTACTATGGGTAAAGACATGGACCAGTTCATGGCGCAGGACGTGTTTGAATGCAGAGATGGAACCATTGGCCGGAACCACGACGCGGCCTTTAAGAAACTCAAAAAAACCGCCGACGCCTTCTGGTATCATATAGGGGATAGTGTTGGTTTCCTGAAAATGCGCATGGGTGGCATAAAATATGAGGGGTACACGTTCCGGGACCGAGTGGTTGAATTTG
>CAYPUH010000417.1:0-2990 GCA_964413725.1 uncultured Cytophagia bacterium | reverse complement strand
GTTTAATGCCGATATTGAGTTGCCCTTACCCTCTGGAATCATGACCGGTAAAATTGAATTGCTCGACAATCAGATAGGGAGAAATCTATTCCGGTTTGGGGACCTACATACAGGCCAGATTTCGTTGTCCGGTGTCACTCTAGAGCTTTTGGATTTCCATTATGTGCGGAATGGCACCATCTCGTCGAGTGAGATTGAATTCAGCAAAACCTCGGCATCGGTTCAGGAAAAAGAGATACAGACCGATCTATATCTCAGCTTTGGCGCATATCTGAGTACTTCATTACCGGGCTTTGAAGCGGGTGTGGAGCGGTTCGTCATCTTTAAGAGCGATTCCTTGTTCAATTTGCTGATTCAGGGTGCCAATTTATGGATTGGGGATTATATCTATGCCGGACTCGATCTGTTGGGATCCATCGAGTGGGCTGATTCGGGGACCCGTTTTCGCTGGTTGCTGGGGGGGCATCTTGACATGAAGATGGGGAGCATCGAAGGAGCTGCTGTCGTGGGTGAAGTCAGCTATCGAGAGGTGATCAACCTGAATGGACAACCCGAGACACACCCCGGCTTTGGTTTGATGCTGGCGGTCAAGACAGACATCGATTTAACCCCGCTGCCGTTGAGTATCAAAGGAATGGGGGCGGGATTCTTTTGGAATCCGTCACCCGAGATCCGGGACCTGGTCGCCGGCCACCTGGGCTTTACTCATGATGTCAATACAGAATTTCAGGCGATTCTGGAAGAGAATGACGATGACATGATGACGTTGTGGGAGATCTATCTCTACGGCGAAGCGGCGATTCCGGATGACAGTTACCTGCAAATCAAAGCGCTGCTTACTCTGGCAACCGATAGAGTCCGACTCGATGCCAAAGCCTGGCCAGCTGACGCTGCCGAGATCAGTGAGTATGTGGATATAAGCGGCTGGCTCTCTGCTGAATGTGCCTGGCGACAGGATTTTTCTTCGTTTAAACATCTGTCCGGTCATATCGAACTGGGTGGACGTCCGGCAACGGATTCAAAAATGATTTTGAAACTGCCCACGGACAATGTGGCGCGGATCGATTTTATTCTGTTGCCCAACGGACGCTTTGCCATGTCCGGGTATTTGCTGACCACCATGTATGGAAGCCTGACCGTAGAGTGTGATTTTACCTTTGGCAATCCCGGCCTGGTTTTTTCCGGTTCTCTTTCCTATGGCTTTGATGTCTGGATCGTCTATGCTGAAGCTGGAATGAATATCACCGTATTCCTCAAATGGGAAGATCCCAAAGTGTTTGGTGGCTATGCCAGTCTGTGGGTTCAAGGGGGTGTGATCGATGACTGGCTGGCAAGTTTTCGCGGCGAAATGGGTGCGGCCATCATGGGCGCTCCGGATTTCTTGTTGTATGGATATGCCGAATTGACCGGGACGGTTGTAGGCATTTCAAAGACCGTCCGGGTATGGGCAAAGTGGGAACGGGATGGAGGAACCTCGGCCGGAACCGGCGGGGATGAAACCATGATCGCCATGATACAAGCGGCTCAAAATACAGCCGATGAAATCATGGATGCAGTCTATGAACTCCGTGCTGAGGCCGGCCTGGTGGATATCCTGCAAAGTGGAGGGATGACCGAAGAAGAAATCCGGCAACTGATCAACCAGTTCGAGGGTGGGTTTGGTGATCAATATATCAAAGCGTGGGATCAGGACTATGATGCCATGGGAGAGGCGGCGAATACTATTCTTGAGGATATGGATGGCACTCTAGCAAGATCCGAGCGACAACGCATGGGACGGTTCTTTGATGATCTGATTGCTCTGCGCGGCTCCCTGTTTAACGACGGTATCGGCCAATTGACCGGCTCTGCAGGTGAGATCGAAGCGCTGCTCGATCAGATAGAAGCAGATCTGACAAACCGCAATACAACCCTCACCACCAAAGTCGATGAAATGACGCAGGAAATGGCGACTATTGATTTCGCATTGGATACCCTGTCGGCTCTTTCAGATGACAGCTTTCAGGGCATCAAACAGTCGGCGACGATATCCTATACGATGGAAGGCGGCATACGCTCGCCCGAGATCGTAATCGATGAATCCGCTCAACAGCAAAACCAACGCTCAATGTCTGACATTCAATCAGAATTTGAAACCTGGCAACCAACCGTCGATGGCAACATACAAAAGATCCTGACGGGCAGGGAAAGTGTCTACACGAACATCGGTCCCGGCTCCAAGTTGAGCGGTCTGCAGGAAGCCTTGAACGAACCGCTTATCTCACAACATGACGAACTGATGAGTGCACTGGGTGAACTCAATGACAGTTATGAAACGACCTATAACGTGTATAGCAGAATACCGGCTCCATGGGATTCGGATCACGTCTTTACCACCCTGGCCGATCTTGGCAATCATAGATCCGCCTCTAATACCCGCCGGATCCTTTCGATGGGATTGTTGGGGATCGCCATGGATGATCTGCCTGCTAATGAAATTGACAAATATCGCGCAACCGGCAATCTGTTTTATCGCCGCGTTCCACAAGTCCTGGCACGCTACTATTTACAGCAAGCCGACACCCTGATGTTTTGTTTTGACCGATATTATAAGATAAAACAAAACAGTCTGGACAGTCTGCATCAGATATTCACATCCCATTCCGATCTCTTGTGGGACAAGTATGCCCAGTTGTCCGAAAATCTCTATGCCCTCATCGGACAATATGATGAGTATTTGAATCTGCTGGACGAACCCCAGTACCAGAGGCAACAGGACTCTACACAAACCTGGCTGAGTATGCTGGAAAATCAATTTACATATCCAACCACAACTGCCAGCGCTTCTGTCCAGGCGACGCATGGTTTTGAACCCGCAGTGATGAGTGTTGAGTGGGACGCCAGACAAAAAAACAAGATCTCGGAATTGGCTTTGTCCTACAATCGTTCCCCCTTTCAGTCAGCCGGACATCAATTTAAAATCAACCGCGAATATATGCTCAAGCATGGTG
>CAYPUH010000416.1:0-2994 GCA_964413725.1 uncultured Cytophagia bacterium | reverse complement strand
ACCCTGAGAACCCTCAAACGAAAAACCAGCGTTCTGGACGTCACGGGTCGATAACATTCATCAACAGCCCTGCGATCCATGACGCCGTGGTTTGCCCCCAATCTGTTCAGCACTCAACCTGACACCGTTAAAAATCAGCTTCTCACCATTACGACCTCTTGTTTTTGGCATGAGATTTGAAGGCTATAGTCTGTAACATACAGGCTTGACATTGTTCTCTTAAGGGTATTATTTTCAATACTAAACAGGCCTCGTTGGAGACATTTGTTACCCTTTCGCCACAAAACAGTAGTATGGACTGAGGTGTTTTTGTCTCACCTGAAATGGATTGTTATAACATCCGTGATTCCGATCTCAAACACAGATGGGCTGGATGGAGAGTAAAGACACAAAATGCATTTCACATTCACCATATATTTTTGGATTCTGATCATTACCGCCATTCTTGCCGGCTGGATCGCGCATATTGGATGGCGAAAACGTCACAGCAGCAAGGGCGCCTTCTTTTTTACTCTGATGATGCTCGGAATCGCAGAATGGTCTCTGGTCTCCGGCCTCGAGGCGGCTGCTGTTGAATGGTGGGCCAAACGGTTCTGGTCCTCCCTGGAATATCTGGGCAGTACCACCACACCGATCTTTTTGCTCTTTTTCGTAGCCGAATACACCGGCTATCGGCCCTGGCGCAACAAAGCGCTATTTCACTGGATTTGGTGTTTTCCCGTATTGTCTCTTCTGCTGGTGCTGACCAACCCATGGCATCATCTGATCTGGACCGGGTTCTCAAAAGCTCCATCAGCTGTCAATATGATTCAGTACCATCATGGCCCCGCCTTTATCGCCATTACGATGATTATTCATATCATACTGCTATTCAGCGTACTGATTCTGGTTAAAATGACGATAAAATCCTCCACGGTGTATAAAAAGCCAACCGTCTTTCTATTGATCGGCATAGCCGTACCCTTTCTGGGAAGCATTATATACTTGACAGACTGGTCCCCACTTCCCGGATTGAATATTATACCCACCAGCTTGTTGATCACCGGCACCATGTTGATGTGGGTGGTCTATCGATTTCGGCTTCTCGACCTGGTCCCTCTTGCCCGTGTCAGGTTGCTGGAAGAAATGGCCGAGGGAATGATGGTTCTCGACAGTCATCAACGAATCGTCGACTGCAATCGCGCCGCCTTTGAACGCCTGCCCATGCTGGACAAAAAGGACATTGGCAGGTTTATTCACGATATCTTTCAAAACCAGAAACCCTTACTCCAGGCCCTGGAGACCGGCTCCAAAGCGTCGCTCGAGTTAACAATACCCCGGAACGACGGTGACCAACACTTTTCCGTATCCATCTCTACACTTGTAGAGGGAGAAAAAACAATCGGCCAATTAATTGTCTGGCACGACATCTCCGATCGGAAGGAAATGGAAGGTGAGCTCCTGAGACAAAAGCACGAGCTTGAACAACTCAACGTCCATCTCGAAAGACAACGGGATCTGGCCAAAGCCCTGGCCCTGAAAGCCGACCAGGCCAACCGGGCCAAAAGTGAATTTTTGGCGAATATGAGTCACGAGATCCGAACCCCCATGAATGGTGTCATCGGTATGACCGATCTGCTGCTCGGAACATCATTGACGCCGGAACAAACCTTTTTCGCCCACACCATCAAGAAAAGCGGCAACCATCTACTTGCGTTGATCAATCATATTCTGGACTTTTCAAAGATCGAGGCCAATCGCCTGGAGCTTGAACACATTGAATTCGATTTACACTCGGTAATGGATCAGGTACTGGATCTATTGGCCATCAGAGCACAAAAAAAACAGCTGGAATGTGTCGGCTATATCGAGCCGGGCACCCCAACCCGTGTTGTCGGAGATCCTGCCAGATTGCAACAAATCCTCCTCAACCTGGCGGACAATGCTGTGAAATTTACACAAAGAGGACAAGTGACGATCCAGGGCTCAACCGAAGATGAATCCTCTGAACGGATTGTTTTACGGTTCGTTGTACGAGATACCGGCGTTGGTATTCCGGACGCTCGCACTCGGGATCTGTTCACACCATTTTCACAAGCTGATTCCTCTATCTCCCGTCAATATGGTGGAACCGGCCTTGGATTGGTCATTTCAAAACGTCTGGTCGAAAAAATGAACGGACGAATTGGCGTCTCAAGTCAGGAAGGACAGGGTTCGGAATTCTGGTTCACTGTCGTACTTGAAAAACCGACCTCTCGTTCTCAACAGCGGAATACAGACTCGTTAAAGGCCCCGGGAATACGGGCACTGATCATTGAACCCCATGCCGAGACCCGTCAAATGTTATATGACGTTCTGACCGACTGGAAGCTGAGGGTGCACACAAGCACATCGTCAGAATACGCCCTGCAATGTCTTAAACAAAACAACCAAAAGGGCACCCCCTTTCATATTGTCCTGTTTGACGATGATAATGCGTACCCCTTTCAAAGCAATCTGGATCAATGGATTCACGATGCTCCTCAGGATTATGGCACCCCGGCACGGGTTCGGATGAATCGTCCGGCATTGTCTAAAACCAAATCCAGCCTGCCGATCCTGCACAAGCCAATCAGATACTTCCAGTTAAAGACTGTTATCGCCACGACGTTGGGAATCTCCCCGGATCCGGAGTCAGAACAGAGTAAAAAGGTTGACCCCTCCCAGCCTCAAAACAACCTGAATATCCTTTTGGTCGAAGACAACAAAGTCAATCAAAAGGTCGCCATCAAATTATTGGAGAAAATGGGGCATGCGGTAGAGTCTGTATCCAACGGACAGGACGCCCTGGCCCGGTTAAAGCAGACTCGGTTTGATCTTGTGCTCATGGATGTTCAAATGCCCGGCATGGATGGGCTGGAAGTGACCCGAAAGATCAGATCTGAAACGACCGACCCCGGGACCCGTGGTATTCCCATCATCGCTCTCACCGCACATGCCATGAAAGGAGACCGCGAGAAATGCCTGGAAGCCGGC
>CAYPUH010000415.1:0-3034 GCA_964413725.1 uncultured Cytophagia bacterium | reverse complement strand
ATCGCGGCAAAAGTTTCATGGTCTTTCCGCAAGGTTATCATCTCGATATTCAACAACAGGGAGACCGGATTACGCTGTCATCGCTGGCCTTTAGCAAAGAGTTGGTGCATCATCGGGAATTGCATAACACGCGGACCCTGCAGATTGGCGGCCCCCCGGTAACCGTACCCGAAGATCGGGGCCGGCGCATGGGCTTTCTGGCCGCCTGGAGCAGAGAAGTGACCTGGCAGGCGGATTGGGCCGACGACGGCAAAACACTGCTGTTGAAAGCCATCTACGAGGCGGAAACCAATCAGGGATCCGCGGTGCTGAGCTCGGTGAGCCATGTCACCCTGTCCAAAGACCGCATGACCCTCACCATTTCCGAGTATCGTGATGGCCGTGAGGGTGATGAACCGGCCACGGTATTTGTTTTCCAGCGCGAACTTTAGAAATGTGTGTTTCGATTCAAACCGCAGCGACGCTTTTCAGTGTCGCTGTTGGTTTTTCAATGTAAAAACGCCTTCTCGCCACAGAACCATGTATAGAAATATTCAACATAACAACCGTATCAACCCGGACTGTCAATTCCGCTACGTTCCATTGCCAGTCGGTTATGCGCGGTGCTAGCTGAAAGGAAAAGATGACCTATCCCAAAATCCCTGATTTCGAGCAGCTCACAGAAAAGCTTGTTCTCTATGCTCAGCTCAAGTCCGAGTATGGTGCAACCGGAGTATCGGAGCCTCTGACAAAAGCTGAAAAGGCATTGAGGTCCGCGTTGACAGAACTCGAGCGACTCCCGATCGATCAAGACCTTGCGAAAGAGGAGCCCAACGACCTTGAACAGATACAAGCTCTTCGACCTCCGGGACCCCGACGGATGTGGAACACTTTTGACAAGCATGCTTACGGCGATCGACTCGAGGGGGCGTTGCTCGGGAGAATGGCAGGTTGCATACTGGGTGCCCCGGTGGAATTTTGGACCATCGACAGGATGAAGGCTCTCGCCGACGAAAACGGAGATGCATTCCCGCCCACCGATTACTGGTCCGGCGTCCCGGACCCGCAGGAAAAACGCTACCAGATGAGCAGGCGCAAAGAGTATACGCGAAGCGGAATGCAAGGGGTTCCCGTCGATGATGATATCATCTACACGCTTCTCGGGTTGTTGATCGCGGAGGAGCACGGCCCTGACTTTACCATCGATGATGTGGGAGAGACGTGGGTCAAATACCTGCCCTATGCCTGCACAGCAGAGGATGTCGCGCTCAGGAATCTAAAGAAGAGCATTCCCGCCAGTCGTGCTGGCGTAACGAACAATCCATATTGCGAGTGGATTGGCGCAGGCATCCGTGCCGACCCCTGGGGATACATGGCGCCCGGATGGCCCGAACGCGCGGCGGCGATGGCCTATACAGACGCCTACATCAGCCACCGCCGCCAGGGGATCTACGGAGAGATGTTCTTCGCTTCCGCCATAGCTGCTGCCTTTGCCGAAGACGATCCGGTGCAGGCGTTGCGAATCGGTCTGTCGGAAATCCCGGGGAATTGCGCTCTGGCCAAAGCTGCGAGTTGGGCCCTGCGAGTTTCCCCCGACATCAAGGACTATCGACAGGCGCGGCTTGCCATGGATGAAACGTTTAAGGGAATGCACCAGACCCATACGATCAACAACGCCTGTCTCACGATTTGGGGAATCACCATTGGAGGCAAGGACTTGACGAGGGTCATCGGTGAGACGGTTGCCATGGGAATGGACAACGACTGCACAGCTGCCACGGCCGGTAGCATCGTCGGAGCCGTCATCGGCAAGAAGAACATTCCGGAGCACTGGTACCGGAATTTTAACAATACGATCCACTCGTATCTGATCGGCAAGAAACGCTTTTCAATTAACAGAGTACTTGGCCGGTTCGAAAAACAGGCAAACAGGATCCATAGTCAACAACCGGATCAAAGGTGACGCCGACAGGGCCGACATGAACGGCAACCTTGACGGAGCGGTTGATCCGAGACATTCGTTGCCCAATACCCGGAGGATGCGCAATCATGCCAGAAAGAAACACGGACAGGTTCAAGGCGTTGACCAATAATCCCGAATTTATCTCCGGAATTTACAACTATTGCGACAAATGGTGCGAGCGCTGCCCGTTCACGGCACGTTGCGCCGTGTTTGCGATGGAGGCAGACGACGACCCTCGACCGGGATCCCGGGATCCGGAGAATGAGACGTTCTGGAAGCAGTTGCACGAGAGTTTGATGTGTGCGCTGGAGCTCCTGCACGAGATGGCGGAGGAGGCCGGCATAGACCTCGATACACCGGCTTCTCCGGAAGACAAAGCACGTATCGACAAACTCTTGCGCGACACAAAGGCACATCCGCTTGTGACAACCGCCACTGACTATACCATGGCCGTGCACAAATGGTTTCAGGCGGCAAAAGGGTCGTTCGAAAACAAAGCGGAAGAACTCGATACCAAAGTCCGCCTGGACCTCCCGAATACCGATCCCGAGGCGGAGAGTATGGACCTGCAGGATGCCACAGAGGTGGTGCAATGGTACCACACCCTTATCAGCGCCAAGACCAGAAGGGCTGTTCAGCAAGCGCTCACAGATCGCCTTTTATCCGATGAAAGAGTGCCCGGGGAATCGAACGGGTCGGCAAAGGTTGCATTGGTGTGCATTGACCGATCGATGGCAGCATGGATGCGGATTCGCGAACACTTGCCGGACCAGCAAGACACTATCCTCGATTTGCTGGTCGCCCTGGAACGGTTACGACGCGAAACCGAACGGGTGTTTCCGAACGCGAGATCGTTTGTCCGTCCGGGATTTGATGACGATGGAACCGGACTCCAATCCCACGAGTCGCGCTAATCGAAGACGTTTTCAGGAACAACCACACCACCTGAACAGGCAAAAAGCCCCGCTTTTTTCTCTGGGATCTGATTGTTTTGTGTTTTTAGAGAACCAGAATTAGCGATGAGTTCTCACTGGTGTCCGGTCGAACGACCGGACACCCGCAACAATTCTATTAAAATCAATTTATTATGTT
>CAYPUH010000414.1:0-3059 GCA_964413725.1 uncultured Cytophagia bacterium | reverse complement strand
GTGATACGATACTGTTGCGGGTTGACCAGGTCTGCAGGGACGAGTTGAAACTCATAAGAAAAGGAGCCACCATTGAAGGAGATATTCGAGCTGCCGGCAGCGTCTTCTCCGTTAACGGTCAGGTCGTTTAAAGCCACCTCTGCACCACTATTGGTGATATTGTGAAGTTGATGCCAGGCATTTTTTTGTGCAACGTTTGAGGTGCTGTAAACCATGGATGACTGTGTTTGGACGCGTATAAACAACACGGCAATAAAGAGCCCCAGAATCAAAAGTATTGAATATCTGCCCATTTTGTACTCGACTCGATTAGTAGTCCATCAGATTTTTGGGAGCGATTTTTGTCGAATAGGTTGCCGTGGCTCTCTCACCATTATACCCTTTTTGACTTTGAACGGTCAACAACATATTTATCTGACGGATGGACGGAATTGAATCTGCAACCACAGGAACCGCCAGCACATCGCCAAACCGGTTGATGTACTGTAGAAAAAAACGGGAAATACCCAGAGAACCACCCCCCCGGCGGTTGCCATTAAGAAACCTGCGAATTTCATTTCTATTATTTTGCTGCTCGATGAACCGGTATTCAACGCGTATGGAATCATATCCTCCATTGCGGTTGGTATTGTATGAAAAAATGATGCGGGAACTGTCTGCCAGGTGAATTCCCTGCTTGGGTTGATTCAGTGCATGCCCGATTTTACGCAGATCATACTCGATCATTTCGGTAAAGACGTTCAGATTTTCCTGTGCATTCAGATCATGACTCATGAATACAGCATGGGATTTTACATTGGTGTCAACCTGCAGGCTGGCAAGTATGAGCATGCCTGCGATAATAAATGCAAAGAGGATGTCCAGAATGGAATTCATGGCAATATCCCTGATGGCCTTTGATGAGGATTTTTAATTTCTAAAAATGTTATGAAAGGCAAAGATTTTTTCCAGAGTGATCTGAGCATTGCTGGTGGAGGAAAAATCGTCTGAAGAGACGATGACCTCCAATTTTTTCAAATAGGTTTTACTTGTTGTGACAGAAAAGGGGCTGCTTTCCTGAATATAGGATACGGTGATATCGATATTGAACGAGATTGAATTATACAGAGTATCGGTGCGATGAAATCCATTAAAATCGTCTATATCGTCAAACTCACCATAGGATTCACCCTCTGGCCCCAGTTCATTATGGGGAGTGAAAGAGTTTCTCGCAGAGGCCGATTTATGATCATCGTATTCCAGGAATTCTGCTTCTTCGATATATCCCTGAGCCACACCGATTGCCTCAAATAGCTGACTACCCTGATACATGGTTGCTTCTTCCTGTACGATATTTGAGTTCAGGGTCAGGGTGAAAACTGTGAGAAGTACAAAGGCACCGATTGCCAGTATGGTTTCAATGGATTGCATGGTTGTCCCGACGTTTTAATTGGCTTGTTCAAGAGAGAGAAAGATATAGACTGTTCTGCTGGCTGTGCCGTTTGGACTGTCGAGTTTCAGGGTAACCTCGGCTGTCGTGGCTTCGTCCTCTCTTGGATCCAGGTTGTTGAGCAGTTGAGTGGTATAATAGGTCGAGCCGGTACCGTACCGTTCTCCGCTGGGCATCAGGTTGGCGTTGGAGAGTTTCCCGGCGGAAGAGGTTGCTGTCAGGCTCGATCCTTTGGCCATAGGATTGCCATTGATATCAAATACCCGTACCGTAATCGTGGCCACCTCACCGTATTTGAGCTCGTTTTTATCTGTCTCTACATGAAAATGATATAGCGGTCCACTAAAGATGACCGAACCAGTCACCCAGATGATGGCGTCGTTTCCCTTTTGGTCTCTTCCATGTGTTGACGCGAGAACATAAGCGACACCATCATTTTCTGCCAGAGATCCGGTGCTGTTCAAGACCTGACCCCGTTCGTAATCGGGAACGGTGATTGGTATGAAATCAGATTCAGTATTGGGATTGGGAATCCGATGTGGTGCCAGTATTGTAGGATCTACGGGTTCTACATAGGGTTTCGGATTCGCGGTAATGAGATTGGCATTGCCAATCCCTTTGGCACAGGTCTTGATATCGGTGGTCACGATACCCGCCGTTGATGTCAGGTAAACGGTGGTACCCTCTTCAACGGGATTGTTGTATTTGTCCCCGATATATACCGTCAGGCCGAATTCCGTGACATGGTTCCATCCAAAGAGATTCAGATAATCGAATGCCAATGTCATATGTGGAGAAACATTGTTGGGGTCGTTGGGATCGATCCAGATATAGGGAGGCCCTGAGCGGATCACCACATTGGTTTTGCTGGCGCGGACCTCCGGAAAGTTTACAAGTTCGGCCTGCATTTCCACCGTTCCGGAGCGGATACCGGATTGTAATGTTGCTTCAGCGATGCCATCGGAGGTACGAACGGGGATACTTTCTGTTGTTGAGCCGGTAGCGGAGGGTGAAATTTTTTCTCCCCCGCCGGGACCATTGCGAAGGGTAAACCTGACCGTCACGTCACTGGCAATGGGTTGGCCGGTTTGAGTGAGGATTTGGGCTCGAACGGTGGTTTGGTCCTGGTTTCCGGTTTCCCGCACCCAGATGAAATTGGGATCTGCAATCAATTGTATACTGCTGGGCCGTTCGGATACCAGTTTAATGTTGATTTTGGTTTCTAACTTGCCATATCGGATGGTTACCCGTGCGGTGCCGGCCTCTGTTTCGGATGTCAGGGTGGCGGTCGCGATTCCGAGGGAATTGGTTTGTACCTGGGGTGATATCGATCCCAGTGTTGTGGTCAGTGTAAGTTGAGCATCGGAGATGGAATTATGAGATGTCCCTTCCTTGAGCTTTATGGTCAGAGTGGATTTCGAAATTCCGTCTGCGACAATAGAGTCGGGAGAGGCATTGACAGTCATTGAAACTCCCTGAAGAGTGATTGTTTTCTGTGCCGAGAGCCCGCCAATGGAAGCGGTGATAATTTCATTCGCATCTACTGTGTCTGCATCAGCCTGATAGGTGACCTCTGCCCGACCGTTTGCATCGGTTTGAGCGACGCTGTCGATTTGACCGTACCGACTGT
>CAYPUH010000413.1:0-3061 GCA_964413725.1 uncultured Cytophagia bacterium | reverse complement strand
TTCATCCGCATCGCCATTCCCCAGGTCGAAGTCAACCGGGTACTCCGGGAGGTGAGGTGGAATATCATTGCCGGGGGTGGAATCGCGTTACTGCTCATCGCTGTCTTCAGTTACTGGTTTGCAGCCAAACTCACCTATCCCATTTTGCAGTTGTCCAGAGCCGCCGAATCCGCAAAAAAAGGAGATCTGTCCGCTCACTTTGAGCGAATGACCAATGACGAAATCGGCGAACTGGCCGATGTCCTGAATGAGATGCTGGACAAACTCCGTGACGATCTCATCCGGATGCGAAAGCTGGAAAAGATGCGAAGCCAATTTTTGGGCAATGTATCCCATGAGCTACGCACGCCGATCTTTGCCGTCCAGGGATATCTCGAGACGATGCTAAACAGTTCCATGTGTGAGAATGAAACACAGAAAAAATTCATCAAAAAAGCCTACAATCAATCCATCCGTCTCAACAACCTGTTTTCCGATCTGATCGATATCTCCCGGATCGAGTCCGGTGAAATGAAAATGACCTTTCACAGTTTCAGAGTGAATCAATGGCTTACAAAGCAGGTCGGCGATTTACAATCCACAGCCCAGGAACACAATATTCATCTCCATTTTGACAATGCCGACGATCCAACCGACCCCGTGGTCATCGGGGACCAGGAACGATTGAATCAGGTGATCATCAATCTGGTTGCAAATGCCATCAAATACAATTGCGAGAATGCAAGTGTGCGTGTGGGTTACAGAATCGAAAAGGTGGGCGTGGATGTATACGTAAAGGATACGGGGCGGGGGATCGAAGAGGAACACATACCGCGTATTTTTGAACGCTTTTATCGAGTAGACAAGGAGCGATCCAGGGAGGTGGGAGGTACAGGCCTGGGCTTGGCCATTGTGAAACACATAGTGGAAGCCCATGGCAGCACCGTTCGTGTGAAAAGCACTGTCGGAGAGGGATCGACGTTTAGCTTTATCCTCAAACGGGTCACGACAGAATGACAACGTCCGCTAAAAACACCGTTGCAGTCGCCATGAGCGGTGGAGTAGACAGTTCTGTGGCGGCGCATCTTTTGTTGGAGTCGGGATTCCACGTCATTGGGGTGACGATGCTTCATCTGGCGCCTGGAGCCGCCCGCGACCAGATTTGCAAGGATGCCCGGGCGGTCTGTGACCAGCTGAAGATAGAGTATCACGAGATCGATGTCCGAGACGCGTTTGAATCGATGATCATCGAGTATTTTGTTGCTGAATACCGGCAGGGCCGAACGCCCAACCCCTGTGTTCTTTGCAATGCGGTCATTAAATGGGGAGCGCTCTACGAGCACGCACACCGGCTGGGGGCAGACTATTTTGCCACCGGCCATTATGCCCGGGTAGCGACAAATTCCATGACCGGTCGGTGTGAACTGCTTAAAGCTGTGGATAAAGACAAAGATCAATCCTATGCGTTATGGCAACTCTCTCAGCAGCAGCTCGCCAGAACCCTGTTGCCCCTGGGAACATTAACCAAAAAAAAGATTCGAAAAACAGCAGCCGACCTGGATCTCCACACGGCTCACAAGTCAGACAGTCAGGAAATATGTTTTGTGCCCAACGATGACTATAAAAGCTTTTTGCGGGAAACATTGTTTGAACAAAACGTCGAAATAGAACCGGGTCCAATCGTGAATGCCAAAAGGGAAATATTGGGCACTCATCAGGGATGCCCCTTTTATACAATTGGACAACGCAAGGGACTTGGAATCGCCGTGGGTCATCCCCTCTATGTCACTCAGATCGATGCGGAAAACAACCGCCTTTATGTCGGGACCCGCACCGAGCTGCTTGCAGAGGGGTTGGAAGCCGATCATGTGAATTGGGTTTCCATTGACACCGGACGCCCCGGACAGACGGTACAGGTTAAAATTCGATACAACAATGAACCGGTAAAGGCCTCTATTGATCGAGTGAAAGGGGAGCAACTGGAACTCTCCTTTGCGGAACCCAAAATTTCCGTGACACCCGGCCAATCGGTCGTATTGTATCAGGGAGAAAAGGTGCTTGGTGGGGGTATCATTTCGGCAGCCAGACTTCTTGATCCGGGACGATGATTTTCTTATCTTGTTGTATGAAACGCTTGCGTCTGCGCGGCATACGTTGATCGCTTTGTATACAAACCCTCCTATTCGGAAACGGCTGTCTGGATGTGGTCATGAGTATTCTGGTAGAGCGTTTAGTCACGCGCAAGATTGTTATTACTCTTTAGAACTAGACAGAGGATTCATTATGTCCGGAAATTTTGAGAATCTGATGGTGTCTGTATCCGGTGTACGGGGAATTGTCGGCGAGGGGCTGACACCGCAGATCGCCGTTCAATTCGCACAGGCTTATGGCAGTGAGTTTGGCCCGGGAACGATCGTTGTCGGTCGGGATTCACGAGTATCCGGACCGATGATAGGCTATGCGGTATGGTCCGGCTTGTTATCCACCGGCTGTCATGTTATCGATCTTGGAATCGTTCCCACCCCGACGGTCGAAATGATGACCGAGCGTCCCGAATATTCCGGCGGGATCATTATCACAGCCAGTCACAACCCCAGGGAATGGAATGCTCTCAAACTGCTTGCTCCTGACGGGCTGTTTCTGAACGCCGAACAGGGTGACCGGGTGATACGACGCATTCACGACCAGAATTTCACGCAGGTAACCTGGGATCGGGTTGGTACGGTTCAACAGGATGACACTGCCATCCATCGTCATATCGACGCTATTCTGAATCTAAAGGTTATAGATCCCGACCAGATTCAAAAACAAAAGTTCAAAGTTGCGGTGGATTGTGTGAACGGGGCCGGAGGAACTCTGATACCCGAGCTGTTAAACCGTTTGGGGGTTGAAGCGGTCTATCTCAATCGGGAACCCCATGGACGGTTTCCTCGCAGTCCGGAACCGATTCCTGAAAATCTCGGTGACCTGAGCAACGCGGTTCGGGAGCACAAAGCGGACTTTGGCCTTGCAGTGGATCCGGATGTGGATCGGCTTGCATTGGTTTCGGAAGAGGCAAGTCCTCTTGGGGAAGTGTATTCTC
>CAYPUH010000412.1:0-3098 GCA_964413725.1 uncultured Cytophagia bacterium | reverse complement strand
GATAAGGAGATGCAGAGCGAAACTGTTCATGCCGGGCAGTCGTCGAAAGGCCTCGGTCATCATCCGAACCATTCGGGCCTGATGGTGTTGACTGGCTGCAACCCATTGTCTAGGAGAATCCGGAGTCTCAAACCAGAGATAGTGAAACCGGCCGGTCTGGGCCATCTCGATCCGGTCCGGTGTCCATTCTGAGTCCGACTCTTCATCTTTGGGCAACCAGTGTGCAGGATAGTGTCGGAGCATCAATTCCAGCGGATCCAGCCCCTCCGCACCATATTCACCGCACCCAAATCGCCAGTCCGGTTTCACGGGTTGCCAATACCCTTTGTGCAGCTTTCCCAGATCGATACCGTGACCGTTATACCAGCCGCAATAGCAGTGATTATCCGGAAGTCCGGGCCCTGGGGGGTCGTAATCACCGTCAAATGGCTTGATAACCCGATCCGGATTGAGCAGATGAACCGCCTGATCAGCGGCATGGACAAAGGATTCCAATTCGGTCCGTGTTAGATGACGGTGGGGTTCATCCATGGCGTTGGGAAAGGGTTCATTGATATAGGTGACAAGGATGTTACACGGATGCGACCGGATTAGACGCTCCATTTCCTCGGCTTGCCGAATTGCTTCGCTGAACCGAGGGCGCCGGAGGACACCGAATAAGGGCAGGTCGGTTTGTGTCATCATCCCAAGCCGATCGCACAGGTCATAGATTTCATCCTGCACCGGTCTTTGGGTGAGTCGAAAAAAATTGACATGTGCTCGTTTCGCGATCAGAATATCCTCGATGAGCTTGTCGGTCTGTTTGTTCATCACGCATTGTTGCAGATGGCCCATGGTGTTGGCGCCGCGAAGTTTGATTTCCCGGTTGTTGAGAAAAAAACGACCTCGTGGCAGCGTCTCTGTATCCATATGAAAGGTACGCATACCAAATGTGCGACGGCGTGTATCCAAACGCTCGCGGGTATCGGCATGATAGAGTTCAACCTGAAGCTGATACAGCCAGGGCGTATCGGGTTCCCACCGACGGCTGTCTGGGACGGGAATGCGAAAGCGGAGGACATTGGCCCCGGCCCCCATCAGCAGATCGACCTCTCTCTTCGTCCGCTTGGCCACATCGCCCGCTCCTGGAACGTGAATACTCTGAGGATGAAACCGCCGGTGTTCCCAAACCGTATGCTCAAAGTTCAGTCCATAAAGAGACAGATCCAGCGAGATCGCGGCGGGCTGGACCTGGTCATTTTGAATTTCAATCCATGCCTCCGCTTCATCGCTGTCGGGCAGCGGGCGGACAAAAATATCAGAGATGGACAGAGCGGACCTCGCCTCGACCCACACCGGTTGATAGATTCCCATTGCCGGTGGACAATGGTGCCAACCCACTTTTGGATCATCGTAGCCACAGCCTGTGGCGGCGTAGAGTTTTTCACCTTCCAGCCTGTCGGGAGAGTGGGTTTGACGACTGCCCATGAAGATAAAATCATTCTCGACTTTGACCACCAGGGTGTTGGATCCCGTCCGGGCATAGGACGTGGCGTTTAGTTCAAAGGGGGCGAAAAACCCTTCATGAGATCCCAGATACGCGCCATTGAAAAAGACATGTGCCCGATAATCGACCCCTCTAAAACAGATCCAGATCGATCTGTTTTCAGTCATTTCACGGGACAGGTTGATTCGGGTTCGATACCAGGTCACAGCTCGTCCGAGCGGGGGACCATAGTGCGGCAAGGTTACCCGATGCCAACGGCCGTCTCCATTCAGGGGCCGTAGCGGTTCTTTTTGGTCCTCTTTTGTTTCTTCCCGCCACTGCATCTCGGGAATATCCTGTCGCAGGCGCAGATCCGGAAGAGAGGGGGTGAAATCGCGTAAATAGGGGTCCATCCGGCTTCTCAGGTCTGCCAATTCTTGTCGCCATTCCTGTTCAGTAGGAGGAGACGACGGTTCGAACAGCGGGGTGTCCCCGGGTTCCAGAGGCAATGAGATGGATGGTAGCACAGGTGGAGAGGGTTGAACCAGCTCCGTGTTACGAAATTCGAGATGTCTGGCTGCAATGTCTGCAAATGGATCCTGTTGATGGGTCGGCGGCATGGAATACTCCTGTTCTCACGCTCTGCCGAGAGCGATAAGCGTGTATAGAATGGCAAGAATGAGTAGCGCACCCAATGTGAACCAGACAATACCGATGACATCGATGCGCTCAAATTTTTCAAATTCCCACTGAGAATGGGGAAACATTTTTTTATCGTCAAAGCGTCGTGGGTTTTCGTAAGACATGGCCACCTCCTCCTGATCTGCTTTACGGTCCGCCAGTGCCGGTGTTTTCATACGGACAAAAAAGCGGTCCAGACGGTCCTGATCATCTGGTTGGGTGAGGAGAGAGACAAAAAAGAGCACCAGAAAGGGGATTATCAGTCGAATAATGAGCCGAATGGTCTCATTCAGTGCGAATGGATTGTGGCTCAGATCCCAGCCGAGGAAATCGAGGGCAATCAGTTCCAGGCTGAGCATTCCGGTCCCCTGCACCGTTCCATCGGAGCGGACTTTGAGATCCTGTGTCCAGAAAATCGAGTGTTTGGGTGTATCATAGCGGGTGGAAAAGGATTCTCCGGTGTGCAAAGAGTCCGGTCGCGGCGAGGTGGCCAGGCCTGCGAGGTCGAGGCGATCCCATCTGGCGATTTCCTCTGCTCTCTCGATTACATCGATATCTCTGGCAGTATAGGTTCGTTCCACCGCAATCGACTCGTTGGTCTTGAGAAGGTAGGGTGTGGTCTTGACGCCCGGTACCATAGGAATGATGATTTGCAGGATATCGAAAAGAATGAGAGCACTCAGGACCGACCACCAGGCTCCGATACGGGTGGCCCGGCGCCATTTCAGTCCGAGCCAGAAGCTGGCGGCCAGTACGATATTAAATTCCCAGATAATTTTGATCATTTGAAAGACATTGTCGAATCCATTGGCGATGAGGACACTTCCCAGAATGACGACAAATCCAAATCCCCGCCCCGCCCAGACATAAAAGGACTCGGTTTTGTCTGGAAAAAACGGCCGGAAAAAGTTATGGGTGAGAAGACTGGAGGCTGTGAGCATCAGAGCGTCTG
>CAYPUH010000411.1:0-3120 GCA_964413725.1 uncultured Cytophagia bacterium | reverse complement strand
GTTGCACCCGAGATCAGAATCCAAAGCGAGAATTGAGATACGATCCACTTTATGGTTTTTGATGAAAAGAGAGTCATTGTTTCGATGATGTCGGTGTGTTACGGTCCAGATCCATCGGAATGATGACGGTAAAGGTCGTTCCTCGCCCTTTTTTGCTGTCTACGGTGATTTCCCCATTGTGATCACGGATGATTTGATAGCAGATCGACAGGCCGAGACCGGTACCCACTCCCACTCCTTTGGTCGTGAATCCGGGGTCAAAAATGCGTTGGAGGTGCTGTTTGCTGATGCCCTGGCCTGTGTCCTTGATCTCGATATAAGCTCGATTGTCCCGTGTGTATGTGGTGATGGTGATTTTTCCTTTGTCCGGAATGGCCTGGCGGGCATTGACCAACAGATTGAGAAAAACCTGATTCAGACGACCCGGATAAAAAGAAAATATTGGTATATCACCGTAATGCTTTTCGAGCTCGATGGCGTGTTTGAGTTCGTGATGCAACAATGCGAGTGTGTCGTCCAGACCTTCATGGATATCCGCTTTTTTCAGGTCCGCTTCATCCAGTCGGGCAAAGCTGCGGAGACGCTTGACGATTTTGCTGACGCGTTCACTACCCGATTTGATGATTCTGTTGGCATCCTCGATGATTTTCAGCGCTGATGTGAGGGATTCATGTTTTTTCAGCATGTCTCCCATTTCGGAATGCAGGGTCGTTTCCAGTTTTTTAACCCCCCGCACCAACGTATCGTGCATGCTGTTGATGGCGCCGATGGGTGTATTGATTTCGTGTGCGATACCGGCCACGAGCATACCGAGAGAGGCCATCTTTTCCGACTGGACGAGATAAGCCTGTGTTTCACGCAATTCCTGGTTGGTTTTTTCCAGATTTTGCAGCACCTGTTTGATCTCGGTGACATCATGTGCGATACCAATGCCATCGATCACATCTCCCTGCTCATCCCGAATAATCGTAGAATGTGTGATAAACCACCTCCAGCCGCCATCCTTGTGACGGATGCGGAATTCATAGTCATTCTTGATGGGTGCGGCAGGTTCTGCGTCGGATTTTACCAATGTCTGGAGATCCTGTGGATGGATGAGGGGCTTGAATGATTTTCCGATAAAATCCTCGGCCCGATAGCCGGTATAGGTTTCAAATTGGGGGGAGATATAGGAAAAGGTTCCGTTGGGTTTCATCGAATAGATGATGTCATGAGCGTTTTCCACCAGAGACCGGAACCGTCGTTCACTCATCCTCAGTGCGGTTTCGGCCTCTTTACGTGAAAGATAGCCACCGATCATTTCCGCGGCGGTTTGTAACAGCCTGATGTCCTGGTCATCCCAGTCCCGCTCGGTTTCCAATTCATCAAACCCGATAAAGCCGTACCATTTATCCTGTACCTTGATGGGTAGAATCAGTCGCGAGACGGTACCGTGGGGCTCTAGTATCATTCGTTCCGATTTTGGCAATTTTTTGGTCAATCCCTTGATGGGTCTGCCGGCGGAAAGCGTCTCCCGCCATCGGCTGAGACCCTCTTTGTAGGGCAAGTGTTGAAGCTCGGGATTATTAAATTGAGAATCCAAAGAGGGATCGCACACCTGGGCGAGCTGACGGGCGCATAATTCCTGATTCTCATCAATAAAATTTTCAAAAACATAGACACGGCCGGCGTTCGCCGATCGCCTGAGTACGTGCAGGGATTCGTTCAGCGCGATCTGAATGTCATCGTGTTTCAACAGAGCCCTGGAACAGGCAGCCAGGCCTTCCTCGTATAGCAGCCGTGTGGCCAGTGTTTTTTCTGCCTGTTTTCGTTCAGCGATTTCGGCCATCAATGTTTTGTTGGTTTGACCGAGTTCCGCTGTTCGTTCCTTGACGCGTTGTTCCAGCTCGTCATGTGCCTGTTGCAACGCTTCACGGGCCCGTTTTTGCTCGGTAATGTCTCTGACGATGGCCAGGACTTCATCTTTGCCGCTGACCACCATCCGGGCTTCGAAATCACGGGATTGATCTCCATGTTGTAACTGGTATTCGAGAATTTGTATATCCCCACTATCCAGCGACTGTTCGATCAATCGACGCGTTTTTTTGGCCAGGGAACGGGGCAGGGTATCCTCAATTTTTTTGCCCACGACCGTATCTTTGGGAATGGCCAGTCCGGAGCCAGACGGGGCCTGGTAGTCGAGATAGGTACCGTTGCGATCGATTCTAAAGATTAAATCCGGAATCGCGTTGAGCAGCGCGCGGTTTCTAGCTTCGCTTTGCCGCAGTGCTTTTTCAGCCTGTTTTCGTTCATTGACTTCAGCTTGAAGGGATTCGTTGAGGTCGGCCAGTTCCGCGGTTCTTTCCCGTACACGAATTTCCAATTCATCATGAGCTTTGCGTATGGTCTCTTTACTCTCCGATAATGCCTGGAGCAGGTCTTCCATGGTGTTGTTTTTGGATTCCAGCTCCTCCTGAGTGGCCAGCATGGCTACATTGGCGTTGGCCAGCTTGTAGGTGGCCTCCTGCAGTTGTTCTGCTTTCTCTTCCAGGCGTTTGTTGGCGGTTTGCAGACTGGAGGTTCGCTCTTTTACCTTTTGTTCCAGATGTTGATAGCCCTGGATGGTTTCAAGAGTCAATCCAACCAGACGTGTGAACATTTCGATTCGGGTGACATCCTGGGGTTGCGGAGGAGAGCTTTTTCCCAGTCGACAGGCCTCGAACCATCCGACCGGTTGTCCCTTGACCTGAACCGGAATGCCGATCACAGATGTGATTCCGGGAATGTCCAGGCTCTGTAGGCGTTTGCGTCTCCCGGCTGTCCTGGCGATCAATGGGGTTCCGGATTTGATGTGTTCTTTGATCTCACGGGTCAGTGAATGTCGACTTGAAAGATGTTTCGACAATGATTGGGTTGTGGTGGTCTCGAGTTCACGGCTATGAGCTCCCCGCAAGACCATCTCTTTGTCCTCCAGCCTCCAAAACAGTGCAATATCTACACACAAACTGTTTATCAACAGTCTCGGTGCATGATCGGTCAGATCGGCCTCTGTTGATAGTGTCGCCAGCTCGGCGGCTGCCTGATTCAGGGCCATCAATTGCCGATTGTCCTCTTCCAGACGCTGGGTGCGCTCCTGAACCC